>NZ_JBFALJ010000040.1:0-56372 GCF_040660195.1 Streptomyces sp. NPDC050147
CGTCAGAGGTACGGAACATCCCAGGCTGTGTGCAGCGCCCCCGGCTTCCGTTCGCGGTCGCCGCCACCGGGCCGCGCGGCCTGAAGCTCGCGGCGGGGGCGCGCGGCGAAAGCGGAGGGTTCAGTCGATACCAGGGAGGATGTGCGGCTCGGCGAGGTCGTCCTCGTAGCCGGCAAGGCGGATCGGGGCCGCTTTCGCCCACGAATCCAGGTTGCTCAGCTTGCGTGGTCTGCCGACCCGCTCACTGCCGCGTTCCGCCGGTCGCTTTTCCTGCTTCGTCAGATCTGGTGTCACCGCGCACTCCTTTGTGTCGCGTAACGGAAGGACAAGGGCTGTTCGGTCGCGGTGGCGCCGTTGTTTTGGCGGGATCGCGGCCACGGTGGCGAGCCTGTCCCGGGGCGGCCGAGGGGGGCTTGTGATCCCCTGGAGACCGTCCGTTCGCCTCACATTAACCAAATGAGCGCGCCCGCGCTCTATGGGGTCCGCCGAAGGAGTGTATTTCGGACAGTTGATCCCGGTGTGGGGGTGGCCCACGAGCCAAGAACTTTCCGACGGGTCACGGCCATGGGCCTTTCCGGGCCTCCATGGGACCGTACGGGGATGATTTCCGCCCAGGCACGGGACGGCGCGGTGGCTCTGGTGACCGGGGCCTCGCGAGGAATCGGGCTCGCCGTGGCGCGGTCCCTCGCGGAATCAGGGCATCGCCTCGTCCTGACCGGCCGCGAACCCGATGCCCTTGAGGCGGCCGTGGCCGGTCTCCGCGCGGACGGCGCACAGGCCGTGGGGTGCGCGGGCGGCGTGGCTGATTCCGGTCGGGCGAAGGCTTGCGTGGCTCTCGCAATCCAGGAGTTCGGGAGACTCGACGTACTGGTGAACAACGCCGCGACGAACGCCCCTTACGGCCCACTGATGGACGTCGACCTCACCCGGTGGCGCGCCGCCTTCACCGTGAACGTCGAGGCCGCGCTGCGCCTGACACAGCTCGCCTGGCGTGCCTGGATGGGCGAGCACGGCGGCGCGGTGGTGAACATCTGCACCGAGGGCGCTTCCCACGTGGGCCCGAACGTGGGCGCGTACGGCACCAGCAAGGCGGCGCTCCTGCACCTGACCGCCCAGTTGGCGGGCGAACTCGCGCCCTTGGTGCGGGTCAACTCCGTCTCCCCCGGCCTCGTCCGCACCGAGATGGCCCGCTTCGTGTGGGACGGCGCCGAGGAGCAGCTCGCCGCGAGCCTGCCGCTCGGCCGCATCGGCGAACCGGAGGACGTGGCGCGGGCCGTGGCATGGCTCATCTCGGACGCGGCCGCCTGGGTGACGGGCGCGGATCTGCTCGTCGACGGCGGCACGCGGGTGCGGGCCGCCGCCGGTACGACCTCCCCGTACGCGGTGCATGAACGGCTGCGGGCGACGGGTGGGGAGTGAGGCGCCGGGCCAGGGGGCGGAACGGGCCGCCGCCTCCTACCACTTACCGGGCGCGTAGTCCTTCAGGAAGATGCCGTACAGGTCCTCGCCCGCCTCGCCCCGCACGACCGGGTCGTAGACCCGAGCCGCGCCGTCGACCAGGTCGAGCGGGGCGTGGAAGCCCTCGTCGGCCAGGCGCAGCTTGTCGTAGTGCGGGCGCTCGTCGGTGATCCAGCCGGTGTCGATCGAGGTCATGAGGATGCCGTCGGTCTCGAACATCTCCTGGGCGCTGGTCCGCGTCACCATGTTCATCGCGGCCTTCGCCGCGTTCGTGTTCGGGTGGCCCGCGCCCTTGTATCCGCGGCCGAAGACGCCCTCCATCGCGGAGACGTTGACGACGTAGGAACGGCCGCTCGATGCCTTCTTCGCGGCATCGGCCATCGCCGGACGCAGCGCGCTGATCAGGATGAACGGCGAGGTGTAGTTGCACAGCTGGGTCTCGAGGAGCTCCACCGGGGAGATCTGCTCGATGGTCTGCACCCACGTGTTGCTGTCGACGACGTCCGGGACCAGGCCGCCCGCGTCGATGGCGGTGCCGTCGAGGTGCCGGGCGACGCTGGCGTTGCCCGCGACGAGGGCGAGGTCGGCGACCTGCTGCGCGTCCAGACCGCTGGTGCCGACGGGCAGAGCGGCCAGGCCGTCCACCGCGCCGGAGTTGAAGGCGCCGATGACGGAGTGGGCCGGCAGCTCACCGGCGGGCAGCGGCGCGCCCTCGCCCTCGACCAGGGCGGCGTACGCGGAGGGCAGGCGGCGCACGGTCTGCGTCGCGTTGTTGATCAGGATGTCGAGGGGTCCCGCCGCGGCGAGCCGCTCGGCGAGCGCGACGGACTGGGCCGGGTCGCGCAGGTCGATGCCGACGACCTCCAGGCGGTGCAGCCAGTCGGCCGAGTCGTCCATCGCCTTGAAGCGGCGGATGGCGTCCTTGGGGAACCGCGTCGTGATGGTGGTGTGGGCGCCGTCGCGAAGCAGACGCAGCGCGATGTACATGCCGATCTTGGCCCGGCCGCCGGTGAGCAGCGCGCGCTTGCCGGTGAGGTCGGTGCGGGCATCGCGCTTGGACCGGTTGAGGCGGGCGCAGTCCGGACACAGCTGGTGGTAGAAGTAGTCGACTTCCACGTACCGGGTCTTGCAGGTGTAGCAGGAGCGGGGGCGCTGAAGTATCCCCGCGATCCGGCCCTCCTCAGTCTGCGAGGAGGGCAGCAGACCCTCGGTCTCGTCGTCGATGCGCTCGGCCGAGCCGGTGGCGGTGGCCTCGGTGACAGCCTTGTCGTGCGCGGTCTTGGCGGCCCGGCGCTCCTGACGGCGGCGCTGCTTCACCGTCCGGTAGATCCCGGCCGTGGCCCGGCGCACCGCGATCGCGTCGGGGTGGTCGACATCCAGCTTGTCGAGCTCGTCGAGCACGCCGAGACAGACGGCGAGGCGGTCGGGGTCGATGCCGGGGCCATAGGAGACCGAACCGGCCTCCTGGGGCTCGGCCGAACCGGCAGCCCCCAGGCTGTCCTCTGTCACCGTCATCGCCGCTGTCCTCGCGTCACTCATGCCGCGGCTCGTCTGGGTGACCGCGGAAGCTCCAAAGAAGAGAACTTTACGTAGCGACGGGCCCCACTACCAAACGCGGACGGTTTACGCACGCTTCGACGAGCCCCGCGAGCTCCTCCCGCACACTCCGGGCGAGAACATCCAGGTCGGGTACGGCGGCGGCGTCCGCGACCAGACCGAAGTGCACCCGGCCCCGGTACGTCGACACCGCGACGGCCAGTGCCTGCCCCTGGGCGAGCGGCGCGAACGGGTACACGGCGGTGAGCGGGCAGCCGCCCAGTCTCAGGCCGAGGCTGGGCAGCGGGACGCTGGTCACCAGGATGTCGAAGAGCAGCCGGGCGGCTTGCGCGACCACAGGACCACCGATGCGGTGCCCCAGCGGCGGCACGTGTTCGGCGAGCAGGGCGACCGCGCCCGCGCCGCGGCCGGGCCCCGCCTCCTTGTTGCGGTCCATGGCGGCCCGCACCGCCCGCAGCCGCCCGACCGGGTCCGGTTCACCGACCGGGAGCCGGACCAGGTACCCGGAGAGCCGGTTGCCCGGCGGCTGCGCGGAGCGCGGCCTGCGCCGGGAGACGGGGACGAGGGCGCGCGGCTCCACTCCCTCGCTGCCGTCGCCCCGCGCGTCGAGCCAGCGGCGCAGCGCGCCCGCGACCACGGCGATCAGTACGTCGTTGACGGTGCCGCCCACCGTCTTGCGCACGCGGTGCACGTCGTCCAGGTCGAGCAGGACCCCCGCGGTGCGCCGCGTGCCGGTGGCCCGTGACGTGAGGGCGGCCGATGACCGTGCGCCCAAGGTCGCGCGAGCGACGGACGACCCGATGTCCAGGGCCTGCCCCACGTCGCTGACGGTGTCGCGCAGCAGACCCGGAAGCTTGCGCGGGTCGGGCAGCCAGGACCGCCGGGAGTCCTCGGGCCCGGCGGGCGCCGGACGCGCGGTGGGCAGATCGGTGGGGTCCATGACCGCCGCGGCGAGCATCAGGGCGCGCAGCCCGTCGGCGAGGGCGTGGTGGAACTTGAACAGCACGGCGGAGGACGCGCCGTCCCGCGTCGGCAGCACGTGCGCCTCCCACGGCGGCCTGCCGCGCTCCAGGGGACGCTGCATGAGTGCACCCGCCGCGGCGTGGAAGTCATCGGCGGGCTCGGCGAGGCGGACGTGGTCCAGCGGGTCGAAGGCGGGCGCGGTGGCGCGGACTGCCCCGCCGACCGGCAGCCAGACCGGGCGGATCCGCAGCCGCAGTCCGGGCACGGTGGCCGCACGTTCGGCGAGGAGGCGGGCGGCGCGCTCGGCCGCGGCCGGCGAGTCGGCCTCGAAGACGCCGAGTGCTCCCAGGTGCATGGGGTGTTCGGCGGACTCGATGTTCCAGAAGGCGAGGTCGAGAGGTGCGAGCAGGTCGGAGGAGTCAGCGGTCAACGTTTTCAACAGGCTGCTCTCGTCGAGGACGATGCGGGGGATGGCATGAGTGTGCAGTCAATCCCCGTTGCGCGACTACAGTCAAGTACGATCAAGCTACGCACAGTTAACAACAGATTAAGGCCCGCCCCTCTGGGAGAGGCGGGCCTGGTGGTGCACAAGTGTCGTGTCGGTTACGTCACTTCGGCTCGGGGCGCTGTGTCACTTCGACGCGGGCTGCCGCGTCACTTCAGCGCGGGCGGCGCCGCCTCCTGTGACGTGCCCCACTCCGAGGGCTTGTCGCCCACCGTGAAGGAGAGTTCGCGGGTGTCGCGGATGTCGTCGGTCGTCAGGTACGTCTTGCCGTGGTCGGCGCCGTCCGTGCGCGCCGACTGGATGTACCGGTCGGTGGCCGAGGTGCCCGGCGCCTTCACCGTGAGACGGCCCTTCGGGTAGTAGCGGCGGTCGAGCGTGAGGTCGACGCGCTCGAAGACGGGCGTCGAGAGCCCCCAGGTGTCCGTGCCGGGCTGTACCGGGAAGACACCGATCGAGGACAGCACGTTCCAGGCGGACATGGTGCCGAGGTCGTCGTTCCCGGTCATGCCGGTCGGGGTGTCCGTGAAGAGGGTGAGCGCGGCGTGCACCACGTCCGTCGACTTCCACGGCTGCCCCGTCGACAAGTAGGTGTACGGGGCGATGAGGTCGGGCTCGTTCTGCGGGTTGTACTTGTCCGCGTTGTAGTAGTCGTAGGGGCCGTTGACCCACACCTCGCGCGCGGTCTTCGCCGGGTCCTTCAGGAGTTGCTCGTAGGCGAAGAAGGAGTCGAGGCGGTCGTTCGTGGCCTGCTTGCCGCCGATGAGGCCGATCATGCCGGGCAGGTCCTGCGGGACCAGCCACTGGTACTGCCAGGACGTGCCCTCGTGGAAGCCCTCACTCTTGGCCGGGTCGGCAGGTCCGGTGAAGGCGCCCGCGGCGTCCCGCGCACGGAAGAACCCGGTCGAGCTGTCGAAGATCTTCCGGTAGTTCTGCGCACGGTCCGCGTACCGCTCGGCATCGGCCTTGTGCCCCAGGTCGCCTGCCATCTGGCCGAGCATCGCGTCCGAGAGGGCGTACTCCAGCGTCGCCGAAGCGCCGTGATCGTAGTCCGAGTCGCCGGGCTTCGCGTGCGGACGGCCCTTGATGTACGGCGCGAAGCCCTCGCTCAGGTACTCCTTGTTGGCCTCACGGCCCACGGGCGCCGAATCGGCGGGCGGCACACCGTCCGCGTTCTTCTTCAGCGCGCGGTACGCCTCCTCCTCATGGCCCTTCAGCAGACCCTGCTGGTAGGCGTTGGTGAGGAAGGGGGTGACGGGGTCGCCGGTCATGATGTTCGTCTCGACCGTGCCGTAGCCCCACTTGGGCAGCCAGCCGCTCTCCTCGTCGATCTTCAGGACGGAGAGCGCCATGTCACGCGACTCGTGCGGCGCGAGCAGGGAGAGGAGCTGCGCCTGGGTGCGGTAGGTGTCCCACAGGGACCAGTTCTGGTAGTACGTGAAGTTCTTGGCGCGGTGGATCTTCTGGTCCCAGCCCGTGTACCGGCCGTCGACGTCGCTGCCGATGTTCGGCGCGAGGAACGAACGGTAGAGGGACGAGTAGAAGGTGCGGCGCACGGTCTCGCTGCCGCCCTGCGCCCGCACGTCGTCGAGCCTGTC
Source organism: Streptomyces sp. NPDC050147 (assembly GCF_040660195.1). NCBI lineage: Bacteria > Bacillati > Actinomycetota > Actinomycetes > Kitasatosporales > Streptomycetaceae > Streptomyces > Streptomyces sp. NPDC050147. The sequence goes on from NZ_JBFALJ010000040.1 coordinate 6,079, forward strand.
CTCCCACGCGGCCCGCGCGGCCTTCGCGACACGGTCGTACGAACGCCCGCCCTCCGCGCGGAGGTTGAGCGCGGCACCCTTGGCATCGACGTACGAGAGAGCGGTGGTCGCCTCTACGGTGCGGTCCTTCGAGGTGTCGAAGCGGACATACGCGCCGTTGCGCTCATCGCCCGCCGACGACGACTTGGACCCCGCGGTGACGGTGTCGCCCTTCCAGGTGCCCGACGTGGTGAAGGGCCGATCGAAGCGCGTGATCGTGTAGACCGTGTACGGCTTGGTGTCCTGGCAGAAGCCGCTGCCGGTGATCGCCGTGCGGACCGTACGGTTGTCGAGGATCTCGACCTTGGTGCTGCCCGTCTTGTGCAGCGACTGCCCCGCGTTGAGCAGGACGTTGGCCTTGTCGGTGGCGGGGAAGGTGTAGCGCTGCACGCCGGTGCGCTTGGTGGCCGTCAGCTCGGCGTCGATCCCGGACTCGAGGCCGACCTGGTACGAGCCGGGGCTCGCCTTCTCGTCGTCGTGGCTGAACTCCGCCGCGTACTTGGCGTAGTCCGTCTCCTTGACGTCGCCCGTGGTGGGGAGCACCGGCAGATCGCCGCCCAACCCGCAGCCGACGCCCGAGAGGTGAACGGTCGAGAAGCCGCGGATGTGCGTGTCGGAGTGGTCGTAGCCGGTGTTGTGCCCGGTGTCGGGTGAGAACTGGACCATGCCGAAGGGCACGGCCGCGCCGGGGTAGGTGTTGCCTTCGTTCTCGGTGCCGATGAACGGGTTGACCAGGTCGGTCAGTCGGCCGTCCGATGCCGGGGCGGCCTGCGCCGCCGGTATGGCGAGGGCCCCCCCGAGGAGCGTGGCCGCGGCCACCGCCACCCCCGTACCGCGTAGCCGTCGAGTCCATCTCATGGGTGGGAACGCCTCCTTGGACAACGTTGTCAAAGCACGGAACGCGATCATTCTTCGGGGGTCGCCTCGTGTGCGTCAAGGGGTGGGAGCGGGTGAGGCGGCACCGGTTCTCAGGCGGCGCTCAGGCAGTACGCAGCCACACCCGCAAGGGCCCGACAGGGGTGAAGCCCTGGCGGACGGCCGTGTCCAGGCTCTCGCCGCTCTCGTATCCGACGACGGGCAGACCGGGCCAGAGCCGGGCGACCTGCGTCAGACAGCCGGCCCAGGCGGACTCCTCCCCGCCCGGCGCGTCACCCGCCGCGAAGAGATTCGAGATGCCGACCACGGACTCACCCGGGCTCGCGACGGCTCCCGCGACGATCTTCCCGTCGGCGCCAGTGCCGCTGAGGAACGTGGCGTCCCGGGCAAGCAACTCTGGCCGGAACAAGCCGGTGCCCTGCTCGCCGTCGTTCCACGCGGTCTCCCACTCGGGCAGAGAATCGGCGGACCTGAGCGGCTCCCAGCGGATGGCCGCGGACGGGTCCGCGGGAGCCTCACCCGCCGGCCGGTGGATCCACTGGGCTTCGAACAGCACCTCGAAACCCAGTGGCTCCAGGTCCAGGCAGGCGAAGCTGTCCTTGACGGAGCAGCCCGGTGACGCCGTGTCGATCCGGGCCACCAGGTCGCCCGGCGAGATGCCGGGGGCGAGCGAGACGGCATCCGGATACAGCGGCGGCGTCCGCCGCGCGCTGCTCCACGCCCCGGCTCCGAACTCGCCCGCCAGTCCGTGCGCACGGCAGAGCGCGTCGCACCACTCGGCGTTGTTGCGGGCCGCGGCCCCTGCCCACTCGTTCCCTGCCCACTCGTTCTCGGTGATCACGAGCTGATGGTGCCAAGCGGGAGGGGCCGCGTCCACTGATCAAGCGCTCCCGGTCAGGAGCCCGGGCACCCCGCCGGGTCCGGCCGTGACGCGTCGCCGATCAAGGCCTCATGTGCTGCCTTGAGCCGCTTCACGTCGGGCTTGACGACCCTGCGGTCGTACGTGAGCAGACCGTTCAACTCGCCCTCCACATCCGAGATCTGGGTGTAGACGGCGCCGTTGCCGCCCTTGCAGGCGAGCGCGCGCACCTCGTCGAGCTTGGTGAGGTAGTCGTCCGTGTACGTCGCCGGGTCCACGTCGACGTAACTCTGCTGGACGGACCACGCGTGCCCCGGCACCGCGAGTCCGAGACCGCCGTACTCGCCGTTGATCAGCGCCCGTTCACCGTCGGGCTTGGGCGGGAGTGCCGGGCTCGGATAGCCGTGCTCGTCCATGATGTCGCCGGTTCCGCCGTCGGCCCCGAGGTTGAGCCCCGACATCCCGTTGACCAGGCGGGTCGGATCCCAGGACTTGGCCTGAGTGGCGATGCGGCCCTGGTCGTACTGGCCCCATCCCTCGTTGAAGGTGACCCACATGACGATCGACGGGTGGTTCGCGTGCTCGTCGATCATCTGCTTCATCTCGTGCTCGTACTGCGCGCGGGCCGCCGTGCTCGGGTTGCGGTCGGACCGCATCGACGGCATGTCCTGCCAGACCATCAGGCCCAGCTTGTCCGCCCAGTAGAACCAGCGGTCCGGCTCCACCTTGATGTGCTTGCGGACCGAGTTGAAGCCCATCTCCTTGTGCATCTTCAGGTCGTACGCGAGCGCCTCGTCGGTCGGCGCCGTGTGCAGGCCGTCGGGCCAGAAGCCCTGGTCGAGCGTGGCCATCAGGAAGGCGGGCTTGCCGTTGAGCATCGTGCGCGGAGTGCCGTTCACCTTCTCCACGGCAATCGTGCGCATACCGAAGTAGCTCTTGACGCTGTCGCGGCCGACGGTCACCTTCAGGTCGTAGAGGAAGGGGGTGTCCGGCGACCAGAGACGCGGCTCGGCGATCTTCAGCTTGAGCGGGGTGCCCGTGCGTCCGCTCGCCTCCGCGACCTTCTTCTTCCCCTCGTACGCGACCGCCTTGACCGGCACTCCGTCGCGTACGCCCTTGGGCTCGACGGAGACCTGCTTGGTGGCCACGTCAGGCGTGATCTTGAGCGAGTCTGCATGGTCGGCCGCCACCGGCTCCATCCACACCGTCTGCCAGATGCCGGACGACGGGGTGTACCAGATGCCGCTGGGGTCCAGTCGCTGCTTGCCGACGGGCGGGTTCTCGCCGTCCTTGGAGTCGGTCGGGTCATAGACGCCGACGATCAGCTCCTGGGTCCTGCCCGGCTTCAGGGCGTCCGTGATGTCGGCGCTGAACTTGTCGTAGCCGCCCTTGTGTTCGGCGACCTTCTTGCCGTTCACGAAGACCTCGGACTGCCAGTCGACCGCGCCGAAGTTGAGCTTGAGGCGCTTGCCGTCGCCGACCTTCCAGCCTTGCGGGACGGTGAAGGTCCTGCGGTACCACATGCGGTCCTCGTGCCGTTCGAGGCCGGAGAGCTGGGATTCCACGGGGTAGGGGACGAGGATCTTCTCGCCGAGCTGCTTGCCGAACGGGGGCTTCTCGCCGGCCTTGGCCGAGGCGAACTGCCAGGTCCCGTTGAGGTTGCGCCACGCGTCACGGGTCAGCTGGGGGCGCGGGTACTCGGGGTGCGCGTTGCCCGGGTTCACGTCATCGGCGAACTTGGTGCGCAGCTGGTGCTCGGAGTGGTTGGGCCCGCTGCTCCAGAAGGCGGCGACCTCCTTGCCGTCGTCGCCCGCCAGGCCGCCCTTGCCGTCGTAGCGGATGTCGGCGCTGCCCTTGGCCGTGCCCGTCTTGTTGCCGACGACGGGCTCCTTGAGGCCCACGAGGAGTGCGCGAGCGTCCTCGGGGTCGGCCTTGATGGCGCCGATGGGCCACTTGGCGCCGCCGATGACCGCCTCGATGTGGTCCGCGAGGCCGTTCGGGACCGCGCCGAGCTTCTGGGCGAAGTCCAGCTTGAGGGTGCGGCCGTCCTTGAGGACCGTGGCGGAGGTGGCTCCGTCGTACGCGAAGCCGTCGGGGAGGCGGAAGGCCGACTGCGGGACGGCTTCCTTGCTGCCGCCGGGCTCGGTCCAGCGCAGGTGGAGGTTGGAGCCGCCGTAGTGCTCGAAGTACTCGACCTTGATGTCGTAGGCCTTGCCTGCGGTCAACTCGACCGGCTGCGCGGTCTGTTCCTTGTCCCAGTCGTCGACCCAGTGGTCGATGGCGAGCTTGCCGTCGACCCAGAGACGGAAGCCGTTGTCGCCGATCATGGAGAAGGTGTGGGGGCCGGTCTTCTCGGGGACGACCTTGCCGGTCCAGCGGACGGTGGCGTCGTCGGCCTTGCCGGTGGCGAAGGCCAGGCGCGGGTCGAGATTGTCGAAGTCGATCTTCTGGTCGAAGCCGGTGGCCTTGAGCTCGTGGAAGTCGAAGGCTCCGGGGGCGGACTGGGTGTAGTACTCGCCCTTCAGGCCGTGGATTTCAGGGGGTTCGTCGGCGGCTGTCGCGGCCGGAACCGCGGTGAGTCCGGCGAGGGCGAGGGCGAGGGTGAGCAGCAATATCAGTCGCTGCCTGACTCTTCCGGGTCGGGTGGGGCGCACAGATCCTCCGTAGCTCGAAGCGGTGCTTGAAGGCTGAGGAAGGGGGTGGCGAAGGCTGAGGGAAGGGGGTGGCGGCTGACCGCCGCAGTCTGTACAACGAATCTGTACAACGTTGGAAGGAACGGCAGTTGGCATGACAGCACGCTCTCCGGCGCGCTGTCCAGGGTCATGACAAACACCCCAGGACAGGGGTGCACCTAGACGCAGGGAGCTGTACGTGCGGGTAAGCCTCAAGGACGTCGCGGAGCGCGCGGGCGTCTCCATCAAGACCGTCTCGAACGTGGTGAACAAGTATCAGCACGTCACCCCGGCGATGCGGGCGCGCGTGCAGGAGGCGATCGACGAGCTGGGCTACCGCCCGAACTTGACGGCACGTCACCTGCGCAAAGGGCGTACGGGCATCATCGCGCTCGCCGTCCCCGAGCTGGGCAACCCCTACTTCGCCGAACTGGCGGGCGCGGTCATCGACGCGGCGGCCGAGCACGACTTCACCGTCCTGCTCGACCACACCCGTGGCGATCGCGAGCAGGAGGTCCTGGTCAGCCAGGGCTTCCGGGCCCGGGTGATCGACGGCCTGATCATGAGCCCACTGGAGCTGGAGTCGGCCGACCTGCTCGGTCGCGAGGACGACGTACCGCTGGTGCTGCTCGGCGAGCGCCAGTACGACCTGCCCTACGACCACATCGCCATCGACAACGTCGCCGCGGCCCGCACGGCGGTACGCCACCTCATCGGCCGTGGCCGCACCCGCATCGCGTATCTCGGCGCCCGCACGGACTCCGCGAACCGCCCGGCGAACCTCCGACTCCAGGGCTGGCGCGAGGAGTTGACGCAGGCGGGGATCGCCGTACCGGACAGCCTGGTGGGCCCGGTCGGCGGCTGGAACCGCTGGGACGGGGCGAAGGCGATGGCGCGGATGCTGGACGCGGGGGTGCGGCCCGACGCCGTGTTCGCGTACAACGACCTGGTGGCGATCGGCGCCATGCGGGTGCTGCACGAACGCGGTCTGCGCGTGCCGTGGGACGTGGCGGTGGTCGGCTTCGACGACATCGCCGAGGGGCAGTTCGGGGCGGTCACGCTGACCACGGTCTCGCCCGACAAGCAGGCCATCGCCCGGCTCGCGGTGGCCTCGCTGCTGCGCAGCCTGGAAGGCTCGGGAGAGCCCGAGGGGCGTGAACTCACCGCCGAATTCCGCCTGGTGGAGCGGGAAAGCACGCTGGGGCGACGCTGAACTGCCGAGCCGTCAGCTCAGCCCTCCCTGTGCGCGGAGGGTTTACAGCCCCCTTTCAACGATGTAAAAAGCTCCCCGTAGCGCCGAGTTGACCGTAAGAGCCGATCCTCCCGTGAGCGCTCTCAGCGCCGGGGCCGTGCCATTTTGGGGACTCCATGAAGCCGACCACACGCCTTAGCCGCACCTCAGCCAGGACCCTCCTCGCCGCCGGTCTCGCCGCGAGCCTCGCTCTCGCCACCGGTTGCGCGAAGTCGGAGGACGACGGCGACAAGAGCTCCGCGTCACAGGACCAGGGCGACTCGGGACAGGTCGTTTCGGAGCCGAGTGAGGGCAGCGGCCCGACCTGCGCGATAGACGCCTACGGCGGCAAGAAGCTCGACCTTAAGAGCGCCACGGTCGGCTTCTCCCAGTCCGAGAAGGAGGCCAACCCCTTCCGCATCGCGGAGACGGCGTCCATCAAGGCAGAGGCGAAGAAGCGCGGCGTCAGACTCCTCACCGCGAACGCCCAGTCGCAGTTCTCCAAGCAGATCAGCGACGTCCAGGACCTCATCGCCAAGGGCGCCGACCTCCTGGTCATCGCACCGCTGAACTCCGACGGCTGGGAGCCTGTGCTGCGCTCGGCCGCCGCCAAGCACATCCCGATCATCACCATCGACCGCAAGATCAACGCCAAGCCCTGCAAGGACTACGTCAGTTTCATCGGCTCCGACTTCGTCGAGCAGGGCAAGCGCGCGGCCGACCAGATGATCAAGTCGACGGGCGGCAAGGGCAAGGTCGCAATCCTGCTCGGCGCCGCGGGCAACAACGTCACCACGGAGCGCACCAAGGGCTTCGAGGACCGGATCAAGGAGAAGGCCCCCGACCTGAAGGTCGTGTTCAAGCAGACGGGCGAGTTCGCCCGTGAGAAGGGCCAGCAGGTCACCGAGCAGCTCATCCAGTCCAAGCCGGACATCACTGGGATCTACGCCGAGAACGACGAAATGGGCCTCGGCGCGGTCAACGCCCTCAAGGGCGCGGGCAAGAAGGCCGGCGACGTGAAGATCGTGACGGTCGACGGCACGCGCAACGCCGTGCAGGGCATAGTCGACGGCTGGATCGACGGTGTCATCGAGTCGAACCCGCGCTTCGGCCCGTTGGCCTTCCAGACCCTGGACACCTTCACCAAGGGCACGAAGGTCTCGCAGGACATCGTCATCAAGGACAGCGCGTACACGAAGGACAACGCCAAGGCGGACCTCGGCAAGGCGTACTGAGATGTCCGACGTCCTTACGGTCACCCGCCTCAGCAAGACGTTCCCGGGCGTACGGGCCCTGGACGGCGTGGACTTCACCGCACGCGCCGGCGAGGTGCATGCCCTGATCGGCGAGAACGGCGCGGGCAAGTCGACCCTGATCAAAGTGCTGACGGGCGTATACGCACCGGACACGGGCCAGCTGACCCACAACGGCCAACAGGTCAGCTTCGCAACGCCGCTTGAGGCCCAACACGCGGGCATCTCCACCATCTACCAGGAGGTCAACCTCGTCCCCCTGATGAGCGTGGCCCGCAATCTCTTCCTGGGCCGCGAACCGCGTGGCCGCCTGGGCCTGATCGACTTCCGCCGCATGCACCGCGAGGCGGACGAGGCGCTCCAGCGGCTCGGCGTACGGGTCGACGTACGCCGTCCCCTGCGCGAACTCGGCATAGGAGCACAACAGATGGTGGCGCTGGCCCGAGCGGTCTCGGTCGACGCCCAGGTCGTCATCATGGACGAACCGACGTCCTCCCTCGAACCCCGCGAGGTCCAGACTCTCTTCGGCGTCATCCGCATGCTGCGGGACCGCGGCATCGCGGTGATCTACGTCAGCCACCGCCTCGACGAGCTCTACGAGGTGTGCGACACGGTCACGGTGCTGCGCGACGGCAAGCTGGTGCACACGGGCCCGATATCAGAGCTCGACCGACTCCGCCTCGTCTCCCTCATGCTGGGCCGCGAGGTCGGTGAGGTCCGCGAAGAGGGCGTCACCAAGTTTTCAGGAGAACACGCCCCCGAAACGCAACCCATCCTCCTCGCCCACGACTTGACGATGCGCCACCACCTGCACGGCGTGTCCGTCGAAATCCGCCCAGGCGAGGTGGTGGGCCTGGGCGGCCTGCTCGGCTCGGGCCGCAGCGAGACGGCGAAGGCGATAGCGGGAGCACTGCCGCCGGATTCCGGACGTGTGGTGATAGCAGGCGATGCGGTCCGCACCGGCTCACCCGCCGCCGCGATCCGGGCCGGCATCAGTCTCCTCCCCGAGGACCGCAAGGCGGAGGGCATAGTCCCCGGCCTCTCGGTCCGCGAGAACATCGCACTGGCCGCACTCCCCCGCCTCTCGCGCTTCGGCCTGGTGGACGATGCGGCGATCGACGCCATCGTCGACACGTTCATGAAACGCCTACAGATCAAGGCGTCGGGCCCGCACCAGAAAGTGGGCGAACTGTCGGGCGGCAACCAGCAAAAAGTCCTCCTGGCCCGCTGGCTGGCAATGAACCCGAAGGTCCTCCTCCTGGACGAGCCGACCCGAGGCATAGACATCGGAGCAAAGGCCGAAGTCCAAAAGCTCATCGACGAGCTGGCCAACGACGGCCTGGCCGTACTCCTCATCTCCTCCGACATGGAGGAACTGATAGAGGGCTCGGACAGAGTCATGGTCCTCAAGGACGGCAAGATGATCGAGGAACTAACGGGCGCCAGGGTCACAGAGGACGCCCTCATGCGAGCGATAGCGACAACCGGGAGCCCCGGTGAGTAACCCCCAAGCCGCCCGCAGCCGCCAAGCCGACCGGAGGGGACGTGCCGGTATGTCTGCCCGGAGGACGGCTCGCGGCACTCCCCAGCCGAAGTACCCAGGCGGCCACCGGACGGTAGCGAGGACGGACATACCGGCGCGGCCCCGCCTCACCGACAAGCCAAGGCGCACCCGGAGTACCCATGACTGACCTGGCCCTAGGAGGCAGAGCCGCGGACCGCGAGCGCGTCCTCCGCTACCTCCAGAACTACGGCGTCTACCTGGGCGTAGCCGTACTCCTGATCCTGAACATCGCCCTCACCCCCCACTTCCTCTCCGCCGAGAACTTCCGCACCCAGGCGGTCCAGGTAGCCCCCGTCCTCATCGTCGCGCTCGGCATGGCGCTGGCCATCGGCAGCGAGGGCGTGGACCTCTCCGTCGGCTCGGTCATGGCGCTCTCCACGTCCCTCCTCTCCCTCTACCTCGGCTACGGAACCTGGATCGCGCTCATCGTCGCGATCATCGGCGGCGCGGTCATCGGCATCGCGAACGGCTCCCTCATCGCGTTCATCGGCGTCCAACCCATCGTCGCCACCCTGGCGTTGATGGTCGCCGGTCGCGGCCTCGCCCTCGTGCTGCTCCCCCAGCTCAAGGACGTACGCGACCCGACCATGGCAAGTCTCGGCTCCGGCGCGGTCCTGGGCATCCCCTACCTCGTCCTGATCGCCGCGGCCCTCGCACTCCTCGTAGCCTTCGTCGTCAGACGCACCACCTTCGGCCGCCAGCTCCTGGCCATCGGTGACAGCCGCCCGGCAGCCCGCCTCGCGGGGCTCCCCGTACGCCGCGTCCTGATCCTCGTGTACGTCTGCTCCGGCGCCCTGGCCGCCATCGCGGGCGTCCTGGCGACGGCCCGCCTCACCGCCAGCGACCCGACCTCGCTCGGCAACCTGATGGAACTGTCCGCGATCACCGCGGTCGTGGTCGGCGGGACACCGCTCAGCGGCGGACGCGTACGCATCGGCGGCACAGTCGCCGGCGCCGTACTGATCCAGCTGCTCACCGCCACGCTCATCAAGCACGATCTGCCGCCTTCCTGGACGCAGATCGCCCAGGCCGTAGTGATCATTCTCGCCGTCTACGCGGCACGGGAGAGGGGCAAGCGGTGACCGGCACGGTGATATCCGAGGCGAAGCCCATGAAGAAGAGGGAGGACGAGCAGCCAGGAGCGAGCCGCTCCGAACGGATCAGCGCGCTGGCCCAACAACACGGCGCCCTGGTCACGTTGCTCGTGGCCGTCGTAGTCGCGTCGCTCAGCTTCGACACCTTCCTGACCGGCGACAACCTGGAGAACATGGCGGTCTCCTCCGCGTTCCTCGCGGTCGTCGCGCTGGGCATGACGTTCGTGATCATCACAGGCGGCATAGACCTCTCGGTCGGGTCCCTGTTCGCACTCGGCGGAGTACTCGCCGCCTGGGGCTCGCAGTACGGCACGGCAGTGGCGCTCCTGCTCCCGCTGGCCGTCTGCGGACTGATCGGCCTGGTCAACGGCCTCCTCATCGCCCGCTCACGCCTGGCTCCCTTCATCGTGACGCTGGCCGCGATGCTGGGCGCGCGCGGCATCCTGCTCTCCATCACCGACGAGGGCTCCCAGACCTACCTGGTCGACAAGGACTCGTTCTTCGCGACACTCGGCCAGGGCAAGGTCCTCGGCGTCGGGGCCCCGGTCTGGATCACCCTCGCCCTCTTCGTCGCCGGCGCCGTCGTCCTGCGCCGCAGCCGATTCGGCCAGTACGTGTACGCGGTCGGCGGCAACGAGGACGCGGCGGCCCTCATGGGCGCCCCGGTGGCCCGCACCAAGGTCACCGTCTACACCCTCTCCGGACTCTGCGCGGGCCTCGCGGGCGCCCTCAACGCGGCCTGGCTGGTCTCGGGCGTCACCATCCTCGGCTCGGGCATGGAACTGGAGGCGATCTCCGCGGTCGTCATCGGCGGCACGCTGCTGACCGGCGGTTTCGGCTTCATCAGCGGATCACTCGTCGGCGTGCTGCTCCTGAAGGTCATCCAGAACGTCATCAACCAGATCGGCTCGCTCGACTCCGCCTACCAACAGGTGGTCAGCGGCGCTTTCCTGGCACTCGTGGTGATAGCGCAGACGTGGCTGGGGCGCAGGCGCCGGGTGCTGTAGAGGTCACGCCTGCCACCAGACAGGTGGGTGGACTGCATGGGTGAGCTCGGAGTACTTGGGTGGGCTCGGCCTACATGGGTACGACCTGCCCCTTCCCCAGCGCGATCACACCGCCCCTGGACACCGTGTAGAGCTCTTCGTCCCGCTCGGGGTTGACCCCGATCGTCGCCCCGGGCGGGACGTCCACGTTCTTGTCGAGGACGGCTCCCCGCACCACCGCGCCCCTGCCCACGCGGACGTTGTCGTGCAGTACCGAACCCTGTACGACCGCCCCGTCCTCGATCGTCACGCCGGGTGAGAGCACGGAGCGTGTGACCTGGCCCCGGATGACGCAGCCGGGGCTGACGATGGACTCGCTGGCGATACCGGCCGCACAGAACTTGGCGGGCGGCAGGCCGCCGGGGTGCGTGTAGATGGGCCAGCGACGGTTGTCCAGGTTGAAGACCGGCTGGTCGGAGATCAGGTCCATGTGCGCTTCGTAGTACGCGTCGAGCGTGCCGACGTCACGCCAGTAGCCGTGGTCGCGCGGGGTCTCCCCCGGCACGTGGTTGTCGTCGAAGTCGTACACCTGGGCAAGGCCGCGCTCGGTGAGCATGGGCAGGATAGAACCCCCCATGTCGTGCTTGGAGTTGTCGTCCTCGGCGTCCTGCTGGATCGCGTCGACGAGGGTCTTCGTGGTGAAGACGTAGTTGCCCATGGAGGCGTACACCTCGTGCGGCGAACCGGGCAGGCCCGGCGGGTCGGTGGGCTTCTCCAGGAAGCGGTCGACGCGTGTGCCGTCCCGCGCGGGCGTGATGATGCCGAAGGACGACGCCTCCGAGCGCGGCACTCTGATCCCGGCGACCGTCACTCCGGCGCCGCTCTCGAAGTGCTGGTTGAGCATCTGGCGCGGGTCCATGCGGTAGACGTGGTCGGCGCCGAACACCGCGATGTAGTCGGGCTGTTCGTCGTGCACGAGGTTGAGGGACTGCAGGATCGCGTCGGCGCTACCCAAGTACCAGCGCGGGCCGAGGCGTTGTTGCGCCGGGACCGGGGTGACGTAGTTCCCGAGGAGGCTGGACATCCGCCAGGTGGTGGTGACGTGCCGGTCCAGGGAGTGCGACTTGTACTGGGTCAGCACGCAGATCCGCAGGATGTCACCGTTGACGAGATTGGAGAGCACGAAGTCCACGAGGCGATACGTGCCGCCGAACGTGACCGCTGGTTTGGCCCGGTCGGCCGTGAGGGGCTGCAGGCGCTTTCCCTCACCGCCCGCCAGGACGATTCCGAGCACCGAAGGTCCTCCGCGCATCGCGCCGCCCCCTTAACTGGGATCACTTGGACTCGAGTAACTCCTCATACACGCGGGCCGTGCGTCGCGCGACCGCGTCCCAGCCGAACTCCTTGACGGCCCGGTCGCGTCCGGCCGCGCCCATGCGGGCCGCGGTGCGCGGATCGGTGACCAGTTCGTTCAGTGCCTGTGCCAGTCGAGCTTCGAAGGCCGCCGGCTCCTTCTCCTCGTACGGGACGAGGAGCCCCGTACTTCCGTCGGCGACGACCTCGGGGATGCCGCCGACATCGGATGCCACGACAGGGGTGCCGCAGGCCATCGCCTCCAGGTTCACGATGCCGAGCGGCTCGTACACCGATGGGCAGACGAACACCCGCGCGCGAGTGAGGAGTTGGATGATCTGCTGCCGCGGCAGCATCTCGGGGACCCAGTGGACTCCCCCGCGGGCGCGGCTGAGCTCCTCGAAGAGGCTGCGGAACTCGGCTTCGATCTGCGGGGTGTCGGGCGCTCCGGCGCAGAGCACGAGCTGTACCGCGGGGTCCAACTCCTTTGCGGCGCGCAGCAGGTGGGGCACGCCCTTCTGGCGGGTGATGCGTCCGACGAACAGGACGTACGGCCGCTCGGGGTCGATTCCCAGTCTTTCGAGGACGTCCGTGCCGGGGACGGGGCGGTACAGGGCCGTGTCGATGCCGTTGTGCACGACGTGCACCTTCGCCGGGTCTATGGCGGGATAGCAGCCGAGGATGTCGGCCCGCATGCCGCGCGAGACGGCGATCACGGCGTCCGCGGCCTCGACGGCGGTGCGCTCGGCCCAGCCGGACAGGGCGTACCCGCCGCCCAGTTGCTCGGCCTTCCAGGGGCGCAGTGGCTCCAGGGAGTGCGAGGTCATGACGTGCGGGATGCCGTGCAGGAGCTTTCCGAGGTGGCCGGCGAGGTTGGCGTACCAGGTGTGGGAATGGACGACGTCGCAGCCCGTGAGCGCGGCCGCCATGGAGAGGTCCACGGAGAAGGTACGCAGGGCGTCGTTGGCGCCGTCCAGTAACTCCCAGGCCTGGTGGCGTACGGGTCCTCCGGCGGGCCCGCCGTTGCCCCAGCAGTGCACGTCGACGTCGACGAGGGCGTCTAACTCGCGCGCGAGGAACTCGACATGGACGCCTGCTCCGCCGTAGACATCCGGAGGGTATTCCCGGGTGAGCAGTCCTACTCGCACGCAGAACCTCCCGTCCGTCCACCCCAGCCGTCGGTCGCCCGCCCCCTCATGGTCACCCAGAAGCGCCCGGCGGGGAAGAGGCCCGCACCGACCTCTGGGGCGGCCGGTCGAAGCAACAGTCCCCGCACAGGCCGCCCCCCGGGCAGCGGTAGTAGAGGCAGCAGCTGCGGCGGCGGAACGCGGTGCCGCGCAGCGTTCCGGTACCGCGCAGGTCGGGATGGTCGAAGAGTTCGGTGGCCAGCGCCCGTGCGCGCTCCCCCGCGTCGGTACGGCCCGTGCGGCGCGCCCAGGTGTCGAGTTCGCGGGCGGCTCCGGCCAGCGCGGAGCCCGCGTTGCCCCACAGCAGGGGCGCGGAGATCCGGTACCGCGCGCGCAGGGCGTCGGCCAGGGGCACCAGATGCGCGTGCTGCACCACGTCCCGGATGTTCGCGGCGTCGCCGGGCCGCGTCCGCACGTCCGTCAGCCACAGGTCGTCGGGCGAGCTGCCGTCCGCGTCCCAGTGCAGCAGCCCCGGGTGGAGGTCCGGCAGCTCGCCGTGGAGCGCGGCCGAGCCGAGCGCCACGGACCACAGCCGCGCCGCGAGCCCCAGCTGCGCCACGGACACCGCGACGCGCGCGTCGGGCGCCCCCAGCCGGGCGCCGACCTTGTCGACGCGGAACGCGAGGGGCCCGTCGTCCCCCGCGTACAGGCGCGCCAGGGGCGTCACGTGGGGGCCGGCGGGCGGCGCCCCCGTGCGCAGGGCGAAGAAACCGCCGACGGAGCCGACTTCGGTCAGGTCGAGAAGGTTTTTCACGAGAGCTGAGCCTAGGCCTCCCGGCGGGGGGCTCAGGCGTCCCGCCGGAACAGGGCCGTCCACAGGAACGGCTCGCCGAAGTACGTGGAGTCGGCGGGTTCGTCGCGCATGCGGCGCAGTTCGACCTCGGTGAGGTCGGAGAAGATCCAGCGCAGGGACTCCGGGGTGTAGGCGAGGCCGCCCTGGAGTCCCGAAGCGCGGTAGAACTCCGCGTCGGGCAGCTCGGAGCCGGACCCCGCGTCTCCGGCGGCGAAGGCGGTGAGGGCGAGGTGGCCGCCGGGGGCGAGAGCGCGGTCGAGCAGGGAGAGGTAGCTGACGCGGCGGTGGGGAGGCAGGTGGTGGAAGCAGCCGGAGTCGTGGATCAGGTCGTAGGGACCGCCCATCTCGTCCAGTTCGGCCTCCGTGAGCGCGAAGGCGTCGGCGCAGCGGAAGCGGATGTCCGCCCCGGCCTCGCGGGCCCGCTCCCCGGCCCAGGCGACGGCAGCCGGTGAGAGGTCGACGGCGTCCACCTGGAACCCCAGGGAGGCCAGATACAGGGAGTTGCGGCCGGGACCGCAGCCCAGATCGAGGGCACGGCCCGCCGTGAGCAGGCCCCGGTCGATGTACGACGCAAGGTTCTCGTCCGGTTTCGCCACGAAGAACGGCACCGGCCGTGAGCGGTCGGTGTAGAAGCCGTCCCACCAGCTCGCCGCGTCGGCGGTCCAGCGGTCGGCTTCCGGCGCGAACAGGCTGTCCATGAGCCTCAGGACGTCATCGACGCTGCGTATGTTCCGGTGCATCCGGACCCCTTTCCACGGAGGTCAAGAATATGACTGCGCGCCACATAGGCCCAGGTCAAGAGGGTTGCCCCGGAGGGGAGTGAGCAGCCGTCGGAGGGCGTGGGAGCGGCGCGGGGGGACAGCGCCCCGGAAACGGCACGCCGACGTGCCCACGACGCGCCCAGGGGCCCGCACGGGGGCGTTGTGAGGGTCCCCCACGGAAGAATTTTCGAGAATCTGGATGATCGGCCGAACTCTTGCGTAACCCACCCGGGGGAGGACATCTCTCGGTCAGTACTCCATCGGCAGTAGGACCCAATGCCTGCTGAGGTACGACGACGTGGAGCGAAATTCGCGAGATCGTGGTGGGTATGGAAGCCGACCGTTCGCCGCGCCGGGCGCCCCGGGCCCGCCAAGGGGCGCCACGCAAGCCGTGGAGCACCTCATGAGTGCCCTCACGCTCGCCGTGCTGCTGTCCCTCGTCTCCGCCGTGGCGTATGCGGGCGGGGCCATTTTGCAGGAACGCGTCGCCGTGAGCACGCCGGAGCGACGGTACGCCCCGCTGCGCCGCGGCGTCTGGTGGATCGCCATCGCGCTGAACGGCCTGGGTGCGCTGCTGCACGTGGTGGCGCTCGCGTACGGGCCGCTGAGCCTGGTGCAGCCTCTTGGCGCCCTGACCATCGTCTTCGCCCTGCCGATGGCCGCCCTCTTCGTGCGCCGCAAGGCAGGTGCCACCGCTTGGCGTGGCGCGGTCATGGCGACCGTGGGTCTCGCCGGGCTGCTCTCGCTGACGCAGTCGGCGGACGCGCAGTCCCTGGACGACGCCGAGCGGGTCATGGTGGCGCTCATGACCGCGGGCGCCGTGGTGACGCTCATGGTCGTGGCGCACGCGGTGCACCGGCACCCGGTGGTGCGCAGCGTGCTGCTCGCCAGCGCGGCGGGCGTCGCCTTCGGTATCGCCTCGGTGTTCACCAAGACGGTGGCCGTGGACCTGGACGCGGGCGTCTCGCTTGCGCAGCAGGTACCGAGCCTCGCGGTGATCGCCGTGCTGGCCGGTGCCGGTGTCTTGATCTCGCAGGCCTCCTACCGGGGCGCGGGCCTTGCGGCCCCGCTGTCGACCGTGACGGTCGTGAACCCGGTCGTGGCGGCCGCGGTGGGCCTCACGCTCTTCGGCGAATCGTTCCGCTACGGCTCGGCGGGCACAGCCGTCGCCCTGGGCTTCGGGGTCGTCGCGGCGGGCGGTCTGATCCTGCTGACCACGGAGCGGATGGGCGCGGCGCAGGGCGCCGCGGCGTCGACGGTGCAGGTGGCCAAGGGCGGCCCTGTGGCGGCGGACACTGTCACTCCCGACGAGCGGGTGCACGAGCTGCCCGCGGTGCCGTCCCAGCCCGCGCCCGTGCCGCACCCGCACCGGCGGGTGCTGTTCCGCCATGGCCACGGGCGCGAACGCATCGGCTTCTGAGGCCCGCCCGCCTTCCGCATGTCTTGAAGCCCCCGGGATTCTCCGGGGGCTTCGGTCGTCAGGGGCTTCGGTCGTCAAGGCTTCGGTCGAACACGCAGAGCGGCTGTGTCAGATCCGGACGCCGCCGGCCCGCAGGTACGTCAGTGGATCGATGTCGGAGCCGAAGCCGGGACCCGTCCGGATCTCGAAGTGCAGATGCGGGCCCGTGCTGTTGCCCGTGGACCCCGAGCGGGCGATGCGCTGCCCCGCGCCCACCTTCTGCCCCGCCTTGACGGTGAGCGCCGAGAGATGCCCGTACTGGGAGTACTTGCCGTCGGCGTGCCGGATCACCACTTCGTAGCCGTACGAGCCGCCCCAGCCGGACGATACGACCGTGCCCGCGGCGACGGCCTTCACGGAAGTGCCGGTGGCCACGGGGAAGTCGACACCCGTGTGGTAGCCCTTCGACCAGGAGCCGCCCGCGGCACGGTAGGGGGTGCTGGGTGAGGCTGCCACGGGTGCGGAGAGGCGCTGCCCGGCCTGCGCGGGCTTCGCCTTGTTCGGCTCGGCCTTGGGCTTCGGCTCGGCCTTGGGCTTCGGCTGGGCCCGCTGCTTCTGCTCGGTGCGCGGCTTCTGATCCGTGCGCGGCTTCTGCGCGGCCTCCGGATTCCCGGCCCTCTTCCGCGCGGCCTCCAGCGCCAGCCGCTGGCCCGGCGTGATCAGGTCGGGGTCCGCGCCGATCGTCGTGCGGTTGGCCTCGTACAGCTGCCGCCAGCCGCCGCTCACCCGGCGCTCGTCGGCGATCTGGGAGAGCGTGTCGCCGCGCACGACCGTGTACATCTGGCCGCGCCCCGCGGCGGACTGCGGGGTCACTTCCGGCTTGACGTCCTTGACGTCGCGCTGGGGGGCCTTCGGCGCCGCCTTCTTGGGCGCGCTCATCGGCGTGATGTCGGGCGCGTCACCGCCCCGCGTCAGGCCGGCCCGCTCCGAACAGACCGGCCAGGCCTGCGGTCCCTGCGCCTTGAGGACCTTCTCGGCGACGGCTATCTGCTGGTGCTTGGTGGCGCGGTCGGCGCGCGGGGCATAGGCCGTGCCGCCGTACGCCTCCCAGGTGGACTGCTTGAACTGGAGGCCGCCGTAGTAGCCGTTGCCGGTGTTGATGCTCCAGTTGCTGGTGGATTCGCAGGCCGCGACCTTGTTCCAGGTGTCGACGGAGGCCGCCTCCGCCGTGCCCGTGCCGATCAGCGGCAGCGCCATCCCGGCGCCACCCGCCGTGACGGTCAGCGAAGCTCGGTTGATCCGGTTCGGCTGGTACCGGCGGTGCCGACCGCGTACGGCCATGAGAGCTCCCTCAGTCACACACATCACAGTCACGTCGGACACACGACAAGGCGGCAAGTTAGCCGGTCCGACCGAGCCGTGACAAGGGTGCGCGACCGAGGGAGCGCGCCACCGGTCAGCCCTTCAAGTGCTCAGGGAGCCACTGGAGTTGGACATCCTGCTGGTAGGGGCCGCCACCCTCGTGATCGTTGAAGGAGTACACCTCCATCGAACGTTCCGCACCCGCGTAGGCGTTGTGGGCGGCGAAGACGGTGGACGGCGGGCACGTCATGTCCTCGAGGGCCGCGGAGAAGAGCGCGGGCGCCGTGCCGCGCGCCGCGAAGTGCACGCCGTCGAAGTAGGAGAGTGTACGGAAGACGCCTTCCTCGACGCCGCGCTTCGCCTTCATGTAGAGCGCGATCTCCCGGTACGGCGGCCGGTCGGTGAGCGTCGTGGCGCGCGGGAAGTCGCACAGGAACGGCACGTCGGCCGCGATCGCCGCCAGGTCCGGGACGAGCCCGCCGACGGCGAGGGTGATGCCGCCGCCCTGGCTGCCGCCGACCGCCGCGACCCGCGAGGAGTCCACCAGCGGATGCGCGCGGGCCGCCTCGACCGCCCGTACGCCGTCGGTGAAGACGCGCCGGTAGTAGTACTCGTGAGGGTCCTCGATGCCACGCGTCATATACCCGGGATAGGCGGGCCCGCTGCCGACCGGGTCGGGGGTGTCGCCCGCCGAACCGCCGCTGCCCTGCCCCCGGGTGTCCATCACGAAGTGCGCGAAGCCCGCCGCCGACCACAGCAGACGCTCGTGCGGGAGGCCGCGTCCGCCGCCGTATCCGATGTACTCGACGACGGCGGGCAGCGGCTCGGTCGTCCCGGCGGGCAGTATCAGCCAGCCCTTGACCGGGTGACCACCGAACCCCGCGAACGTCACGTCGAAGACGTCGACCGTGCTCAGGTGCGCGTCGACGGGAAGGAAGCGGGCGTCGAGGTCGTGCTCGCGTGCGGCCGAAAGAGTCTTCTCCCAGAACGCGTCAAAATCCTCCGGCTCCGGCACATCGGCGCGGTAGCTGCGCAGTTCGTCGAGCGGCATGTCGAAATGGGGCACGGGCGGCTCCTTCGTCGGACGCGGTGTCGGAACGTCACGCTACGCCGCGGGCGATACTGGCGAACACCACCGGCACTTCCACCTCCAGGAGCCACGGCATGAGCAGCACGTCAGCCCAGATCGGTGTCACCGGCCTCGCGGTCATGGGGCGCAATCTGGCCCGCAACTTCGCACGCAACGGCTACGCCGTCGCCCTGCACAACCGCACGGCGGCCAAGACCCACGCACTGGTCGAGGAGTTCGGCCACGAGGGCGAGTTCATCGCCACCGAGACCGCCAAGGAGTTCGTCGCGGCGCTCGAACGCCCGCGCCGCCTCGTCATCATGGTGAAGGCGGGCGAGCCCACGGACGCCGTCATCCAGGAGTTCGCCCCGCTCCTGGAGCCGGGTGACATGATCGTCGACGGTGGCAACGCGCACTTCGCCGACACTCGGCGCCGCGAGCGTGAACTGCGCGAGCGGGACATCCACTTCGTCGGTACGGGCGTCTCCGGCGGCGAGGAGGGCGCGCTGCTCGGCCCGAGCATCATGCCGGGCGGCTCCGAGGAGTCGTACGCCTCGCTCGGCCCGATGCTGGAGAAGATCTCGGCGAAGGCCGAGGACGGCTCCCCGTGTGTCACCCATGTCGGCCCGGACGGCGCGGGGCACTTCGTGAAGATGGTGCACAACGGCATCGAGTACGCGGACATGCAGCTGATCGCGGAGGCGTATCAGCTCTTGCGCGAGGTGGCGGGCTACTCCCCCGCGCGGATCGCGGACATCTTCCGTACCTGGAACACCGGCCGCCTCGACTCCTACCTGATCGAGATCACGGCGGAGGTCCTGCAGCACGTGGACGCCGCGACGGGCGAGCCGTTCGTGGACGTGGTCCAGGATCAGGCCGAGCAGAAGGGCACCGGCCGCTGGACCGTGCAGATCGCCCTCGACCTGGGCGTTCCGGTGTCGGGCATCGCGGAGGCGGTGTTCGCCCGGTCCCTTTCCGGCCACTCCGGACTGCGGGCGGCGTCAAAGGGCTTGGCGGGCCCGACGGCTCGCCCGCTGGACGAGGCCGAGGCAGGGGCGTTCGCCGACCAGGTCGAGCAGGCGCTGTACGCCTCGAAGATCGTGTCGTACACGCAGGGCTTCCACGAGGTGGCCGCGGGCAGCGAGGAGTACGGCTGGGACATCGACCTGGGCGCGGTCGCCGCCATCTGGCGCGGCGGCTGCATCATCCGCGCCGCCTTCCTGGACCGCATCCGCGCCGCGTACGACGCGCGCGCGGATCTGCCGAGCCTGCTGTCGGACAAGACGTTCGCGCAGGAGATCGGTGCGGCCCAGGACGACTGGCGCGCGGTTCTGGTCGCGGCCACCCGGCAGGGTGTCCCCACGCCGGGTTTCTCAGCGGCCCTCGCGTACTACGACGCGCTGCGCGCGGACCGTCTGCCGGCCGCGCTCACACAGGGGCAGCGGGACTTCTTCGGGGCGCACACCTATCGGCGTACGGACCGCGAGGGTTCGTTCCACACCCTGTGGGGCGGTGACCGCTCGGAGGTGCGGGCCTAGGGCCCCAGGTCCGCGGAGACAGGAACCGGACAGGGCAACGGCCTGTCGGCCTGCTCCGCCGTCAGACCGGCTTCGGCTCCGTCTCGGGCTCCGGTCCCGGCGGCGGGAGCGGGGTCGGCGGCGGATCCGGCGTGGGGCGCGGCACGGGGCCGGGGCCGGGGCCCGGTGTGGGACGCTCGGGGTCCGGCACCGGACTCGGCCCGCCCGGGTCGGGGATCGGGCTCGGCGGCACGGGGTCGGGATACGGGACGGTCATGTCTCCTCCATCGGGGTCGGAGATCGGTCGTGTCCACTCTCTCCCGCCTCGCGTGCCCACGCCTGCCGAGTCCACGCGTCCCCGGTCCGTCCGACCTCAGTCCCGGGTGCGGCTGAGCCGCACGACGGGGATGTCGCGATCCGTCTTGGTCTGATACTCCGCATAGAGGGGGAACAGCTCGACCAGACCCGGCCAGACCCTCGCCTTCTCCTCGGGCGACAGGGTCTCGGCGCGGGCGGCGAACCGCTCCTCGGTGCCCACGCGAAGCCGTACGTCGGGCTGCGCGACGAGGTTGCGATACCACAGGGGGTGCTCGTCGGCGCCGCCGTTGGAGGCCACGATGAGGTAGTCGTCGCCGTCGCGGCCGTAGATCAGCACGGTGCGGCGCAGCTGTCCCGTCCGCCGTCCGCGGTAGTCGAGCAGCAGGCAGGGCACGCCCTGGACCCCGGCGCCCTTCGTGCCGCCCGACCCCTCGTACAGGCGGGCCTGCTCGGCCACCCAGCCGGTAGGACTGATCACGGCCTCTTCGTCCTGCTGCGCCATGTCCGCTCCTGCGAAGTCGACGGGATGTGCGGGAGCCGAGCGGTCGCCCAACCCCCGCTGTCAGCCTACGACTTGGCGCCGACACCACACCGGAGAACGGCCGCGCGCAGGCCGGGACGCGGACTGGAGATGACCGGTACGGGGAGGGTGGCGCGGTCCGCCGCGTCCGCCATGGACGCCTGGGCGAGGACGACGGAGTCGACGCCGTCCAGGGCGTCGACGGCTTTCACGATCAGACGTACGTGGCCTTCCCGGTCCCCGGCCTCGAACCGCTCCCAGGCGCCCTCCACCAGGACGGTCGTGACGTCGACAGGCCGCCCGGCGCGGGCGGCTTCCTCCTCGACGAGGGCGCGGGTCGGGCCCAGGGTGCTCGCCAGGGTGGCGACAACAGCCACGGACCGCCCCGCCGCGACGGCGGCGGCCGCCATGGGCCGGTCGACCCGC
Source organism: Streptomyces sp. NPDC050147 (assembly GCF_040660195.1). Taxonomy (NCBI): domain Bacteria; kingdom Bacillati; phylum Actinomycetota; class Actinomycetes; order Kitasatosporales; family Streptomycetaceae; genus Streptomyces; species Streptomyces sp. NPDC050147. The sequence goes on from NZ_JBFALJ010000040.1 coordinate 27,358, forward strand.
ACGAGGGGTACGCCGACGGCCGCGGCGCGGGCCTCGGTGACGGCGCCGATCGTCGAGCAGGTGCAGAGCACCGCTTCCGCCCCTTCGGCGACGGCCCGCGCAAGCAGCTCCTGGATGTCGTCGGCCACCGCGTCGGGCCCCTCGGCCCGGGCTCGCGCGAGCAGGTCCTCGTGGACGAGGTGCCGCAGGGCGAATCCCGGGTGGTCCTGGTCCCGCAGCGCCTCGAAGACGGGGACGTGCACGGGCGAGGTGTGCAGCAGGGCGAGCGTGGCGGTCACCATGCGGCCGGGTCCGACTTCACCTTGTCCAGGGCGGCGGCGACCAGCTCTCCGGAGGGGACGGGCGCCTCCTCGGGGTGCCGCTCGGCCCACTTCACGACGTACGGGCACAGGGGCGCGACGGCGACGCCTTCCCGCGCCGCCATCGCGTACAGCTCCCTGGTCAGCGATCCCGCGATGCCCTCGCCTTCATGGGCGGGCACGACTTCGGTGTGCACCGGCACCAGGGCGGACTCGGGCGCGTCGAGCGTGAAGTAGACGATCCGGCCCACGACTTCCCCGCCCGCGCGCGCCTCGATGACGCCGCGCGCCCGGTCGTCGCGGATCTCGGTTTCACCGCTGCTCATCGGCTCTCCTGAAGGTCTTGCACCGCCTGCGGGCCGCGCTGGGCTCGTACCGCCTGCGGGCTGCGCGCCATGTCGTCGGCGCCGGGCACCGGCTCGGCCGCGTCGTCACCGAGGGCCACGATGCGGTTGTCCTCGCCGTCGACGTGCACGATCTTGGGCTTCAGGGCGCGTGCTTCGACGTCGTCGACCTGGGCGTAGCTGATGATGATCACCCTGTCGCCGGGGTGCACGAGGTGCGCGGCGGCTCCGTTGATGCCGATGACGCCGCTGCCGCGTTCGCCCTCGATGGTGTAGGTCTCCAGACGGGCGCCGTTGGTGATGTCGACGATGTGCACGAGCTCGCCGGGCAGCAGGTCGGCGGCGTCGAGGAGATCGGCGTCGATGGTGACGGAACCCACGTAGTGCAGGTTCGCCTGGGTCACCGTGGCACGGTGGATCTTGGACTTGAACATGGTGCGCAGCATGAGGCACTCCCGGAAGACGGCTCCCTGCCTGCTTTGTGCAGGTCAAGGGCGTCCCTCACTGTACATCGGCACGCCTTCGACTCGAAGGCTCTCTCCGACATCGTGTGCCCCGGCGGGCAGGCTCCCCACCTGCCCGTGGGCGCCCCGAGGCGCGCTCAGCGGTCCACGCGCTTCTCGTGCGGTCCGGTGTCCGGGACCTCGCCCACCTCCGCCGCCGCAGGATCGAGTACGCGCGCCAGGAACGTCCGGGTCCGCTCGTGCTGCGGGTCGCCCACCACACGTTCGGGCGTGCCCTCCTCGACGATCATTCCGTCGTCCATGAAGATCACCCGGTCGGCGACCTCGCGCGCGAAGCTCATCTCATGGGTGACGACCAGCATCGTCATCCCCTCCTGGGCGAGCGAGCGCATCACCGCGAGTACGTCCCCGACCAGTTCGGGGTCGAGCGCGGACGTCGGCTCGTCGAAGAGCATCAACTCGGGGTCCATGGACAGCGCCCGAGCGATCGCGACCCGCTGCTGCTGGCCGCCGGAGAGCTGCGCCGGATAGGACTGCTCCTTGTCGACGAGGCCCACCCGCGCGAGGTTGGCCCGCGCGATGCGCTCCGCCTCCTCCTTGCCGCGCCGCAGCACACGGCGCTGCGCGATGGTCAGGTTCTCCAGCACCATGAGGTGCGGGAAGAGGTTGAAGGACTGGAAGACCATGCCGATCCGACGGCGTACGCGATCGATGTCCACATCGGGGTCGGTGACCTCCGTACCGGCCACCGTCACCGTGCCCGACGTGGGCTCTTCCAAGAGATTGACGCAGCGCAGCAGGGTCGACTTGCCGGAGCCCGAAGGGCCGATGACGCAGACCACGTCACCGCGCCCGACCGTGAGGTCGATGCCCTTGAGCACCTCCAGATCGCCGAACGACTTGCGCAGCTCGCGCACCTCGATCGCCTGACCCGAAGGTGCGGGCGCGTCGGGTGCCTTGTCCAACTTCATGGTGCTCACCTGGCTTTCGCCGTACGGGCCTCGAGCCGCCGCACCAGATGGCCGAGCGGGAGGGTGATGACGAGATACAGCAGTCCGGCGATCAGGATCGGGGTCAGGCTCTTGTGCTCGTTCAGCGCGTCCCGGCCGAAGTTGGCCAGCTCGAACTGGCCGAGCGAGAGGCCGAGCAGATACACCAGTGAGGAGTCCTTGGTGAGCAGGATCAGCTCGTTGGTCAGCGGCGGCAGCACGATCCGGAACGCCTGCGGCATCACGATCGACACCATCGCACGCCCCTGCGACATGCCCAGTGAACGGGCCGCCTCCGTCTGCCCCTTGGGCACCGCCAGAATGCCCGCCCGGATCGTCTCGGCCATATAGGCGGCGCCCACCAGGCCCAGAGACAGCATCACCGTGATGTCCATGTCGAGCGCGACCTCGAAGGCCAGCGGCACACCGAAGCCGAGCGCGATGAACACAAGGAGGGACGGAACGCCACGGAAGAACTCGATATAGGCGATCGCGATCCAGCGGTACGGAGGCACCGTGGACAGCCGCATCAGCGCAAGCACGACGCCGAGCCCCAGGCCGAAACCGAAGCCGAGCAGCGTGTAGTAGGCGGTGTTGACCAGCGCGGTGGTGACCACCTCGGGGAACAGCGCCTTGGCGATCTCCACGTCGAAGAACGCCTGGCGCAGTGTCCCCCAGTCGGCCACCAGCGCGAACACGGCTATGGCGATGAACAGCACGGCGTACTGGACGCCGCGGAACAGTCGTGCCCGCCGCCGTCGGGACATGGACATACGTGCAGAACTCCTCTGGTCAGCCGTTTGAATGCTCGAGGTCAGCTCTGCGGAGTGGTGCCGAACCACTTCTTGTAGATCTTGTCGTAACTGCCGTCGGTCCGGGCCTTCTTGAGGACCTTGTTGACCTTCGTGCGCAGTGAGTCGTTGCCCGTGCGGAAGCCGATTCCGTACTTCTCACCGGTGTCGAACTCCGCGGTCACCTCGGTGTCCGGGTTGTCCTTGATGTATTCGAAGAGCACGCCGTTGTCGTTGATGCCCGCGTCGACTTTGCCGGCCTTGACCGCCGTGAGCAGCAAGCCGACGTCCTCGTACTCCACGAGCTCCATGTCGAGGCCCTTGCTCTCCTTCTTGGCGTAGATGCCGCCGGTGGTGGCCTTCTGGTAGCCGAGCTTCTTCCCCTTGAGATCCTCGAAGGTCTTGTAGGGCTTCCCCTTCTTGGTGATCAGCGCCTGGGTGGCGTTGAAGTAGGGGTCCGAGAAGTCCATGACCTTGTCGCGCTCGTCGGTGATCGTCATGCCTGCGGCGGCCAGGTCGCACTTGCGGATGTTGAAGTCCTGGCCGGTTTCGATGCCCTCGAAGGGTGTGTTGACGATCTCCTGCTCGACCCCCAGTTCCTTGGCGACCAGGTCGACCAGGTCCACGTCGAAGCCGACGATCTTGCCGTCCTTCTTCGACTGGAACGGCGGATAGGGCAGATGCGTGCAGGTCTTGATCTTGCCGGACGAGACGAGCTTGATCCCCGAGGCGCCCTTGTCGCCGTCGCCGTCGGACTTGGTGCTGGTGCAGCCCGTCATCAGCAGGCCGGCGACTGCGGTCAGGGCTATGGCAGCCACCGGGGAACGAACGGACTTCGGGGGACGAGCGGGCACAGTACCTCCAGGGCAGGCTCGAACCAGGGCGCGAGCGAGATCAACAGCGCTGTGTGCTGCGCAAGCTGCGGTGCATCCTGCCACCGACCAGGGCTCTTGTCCCGCCCTTGGGATTGCGTATGGGTAACGCACTCGATCTCCACTGCATCAAATCCCCTGCGTGAGCGGTCACTTGCTCTATGTCAGCTCCCAAGTCGCCGCCGAGGGGCGGGTAACCGTCAGAGCGAGGAGCGTCGAGTACTGCGATGGGCTCCTTCCAGGAGTCCTGCCGCATGCGCGGTCCGCTGGTACGACACGTAGCGCCCGTCTCTGCGGTTTCGAGGTCCGCGAGCAAGTCCGCTCGGGCGTTGCCAACCACTTGCGCGATCTTTCCGGACCTGCGATCCCGGTCGGCTCCGATCCGCTGGGCGGGGTAGCAGAAGACGAATTGCCCGGGGGATTCGACCTGGATGATGACGGCGGGCCGGCTGAGCACGCTGGGGGTGAGGACCAGTCCCGGGCGGCGACATCGATTTCGGCATCCCACGGCGTGGCGGGGGGATCTGGTCGCCATCCCAGGCCATGTCGGGGTGGAGTGCTCCGAGCGTCCGGGCGACGCCGTGGGTGGCGAGGGTCCGGGCGCAGACAGTCAGTGATCGAGGACCCCGTCACCGTTGACATCGGCCACGGCCATCGCGAGGAACTGGCGCTGGGCGGCCACGGTCACCGGTTTGCCGAGGCCGTTCACACCGCCGAACATGACCACCGCCTGGTAGGTGGCGCCCGGCTCGGTCTTCCGGCCCGGTCGGGTGGGTTCTCGGGTGGCGACCTGGTCCGTGAATCCGTCGCCGTCGAGGTCGCCACGGAGCAGTGGGCCGCTGTAGACGTCGCTATAACGCGTGGCGCGGGCCGCGTCCAGTCCGCTCTTGGAGCCCGGGACGACGACTACGTGCCAGGCCCATGACCCGCCGGAGGCGCGGTTCGCTTCGACGGTGACGAAGTCGTCGTAGCCGTCCTTGTCGAAGTCGCCCGTGCCGGATCCGCTGCGACCGTCGCGATCACGCGGGGCCGGACGGCTCTCCCCCGTACCGCCGGCTGTCACGTCCCGGCTCCCGCCATCGCCTGCGCAACCCGTGAGCAGTCGGGCTGTGCAGCCCAACAGGGCGAGTGCGAACCGGGGTGCGGTCCCGTGGGCTCCTGACGCAGGGGTGTTGTCGTTTCCCCGGTCGGCGGGTCGAGGCTCTGCAGCGGCTGACGGATTTCGGTCAGCGGCCAGCGACGCGCTGAGCCGGGTAGCACCCGGCTGCCCGAACACGGCCTTGTGCAGCACCCTTCAGGTTTGTGCCATCGAAGTTCGAGTGGCAGTGCTGGGCGTCAGGAGTAGCGGTGGGGGAGCTCGTAGGTGCGTACGCGGATCCGGATCTTGGCTCTGCCGTGACAAGTGGCAGGTCAGACTCCTCCGAAGTGGCCCCGTGTCGCAGTCACCATCACGCTGCCTGCGGCCGCCAACTTACTCCTCGGTTATATCGGCAACAGCATCGTGGATGTGCCCTGGCGCTTGCTCGAAGTCTGGGTGTTCCCCGGTTATGGGTGGGCACCCGCGCCATCCCCGACGGACACGGATAACGGCATGGGGCCGATCATCGCGGCGCTGGCCCTCCTCACCACCCCGTACCTCCTGATGTGCGGCTTCATCAACTACTTGGTGACTCAGGCGATCAACGTCTGCCGGCCCTCGTACGCCCTCGTCGCCTTCGTCGCGCTGATCGCGCCGGCAGTCGTCTTCACCATCGACCCATCTCTGTATGCCGATATTCCTCGGTACTGACAGAAAGCCGCGAAACTTGGCTGCTGCCTGAGGCAATCGGGCATCACCCGGGCCGACATCAATGAGCATGCTGCGACACCTCAGCGCCCGATGCTGACCATTTTTGCTGACCTGAGCGGCTCTCAGCCGACGTAACGGCGGGCCGTGGAGTGGCGGCGTGCCTTCTCCAGAGCGACTATGCGGGCCTCGACCGAAGCGGGGACGGGGGCCCGCTCTCTCAGGACCCAGGGCAGCCCCGCCACCGCCCGGGCGAGCGCACGCAGGGTCGGCTTGTCCCTCGGCACAGTGCGCAGCAGATGGCCGGTGCGGCGCAGAGCCGAGGGCAGTGGGCGGCGCAGCCACGTGAACCACAGGGTGTTGCGCAGGCCGAGGACGCGCCGGTCGGTGCTGTCACGGACCTGCGAGGCGTGGTGGTGGATGGTCAGCTCCGGCACATAGCTCAGCCAGTGCCCTCGCGTCAGCAGGTCGGTGGCGAGGAGCTCCTCCTCCCCGCCGAGCCACAGCCCCGGATGGAAACCGCCCACGCCCCGGAAGGCGTCGGCACGGATGACCGTCGCGGCGGCCAGGAACGAGCCCAGGGCGGGGCCGGGCAGCCAGTCGGGGCCCGAGAGCGGGGAGTCGCGCAACTCCGCCACGACGGGGTCCTCCTGTCCGGACGGCTCGACCACGATGCGGGCCGTCACGGCCGCGAGGGGCGGATGCGCGTCGAGGAGGTCCGCGGCCCGCCGCAGGGAACCCGGCTCCCACCAGGTGTCGTCGTCGCAGAACGCCACGTACGGCGTCCGGGCGTGGCGGACTGCGAGGTTGCGCCCCACCGCCCCCAGGTTGCGTCCTGGCCGCAGCAGTTCGACCTCCGGGAACTGCCGGGCGACCGCCTCCGCCGTGCCGTCGCGCGAGTCGTTGTCGGTGACGATCACAGGTGGCCGCTCGGGGAGTTCTCGCAGCGTGCGCAGAGTGCGCAGCAGTTCGGTGCGGCGGTCCTTGGTGATCACGACGACGGTCGTGCGGGGGTCGGGCCCGGAGCCGCCCTCGCCGTTCGCGAGGGAGGCGGGCATGTGGGGGGTCTCGTGCGTCATCTGCGCTGATCCTGTGCGTCGGGTGGTCATCTGCTCGGTGGTTCGGGGGTGGTCATCTGTTTGGTGGTTCGGGGGTGGTCATCCGCTCTGTGGTTCCGGAGTGGTCATGAAGGGACGCGGTCCAGTAGGCGGGCCGCGCTCTCGATCGGGGCGGGCAGTGGTTCCCGGGCGTGGAGAGCGGCGGGGAGGCGGGTGAGTACGCCTTTGAGGGCCGTCGCCGCGTCCCTTTCCCCGCGGGCGGCCGCCGCGGCGAGGTGCGCGGTGCCGCGCAGGGCCACCGTGAAGGGCCGCCGGAGCCAGGCGGTGAGCAGGGCGTTGCGCCGTTGCACCGCGGAGCGGCCGGGCCGCGTGCGGGGATCGGGGTGGTGGTGGGCCGTCACGGAGGGCTCGTAGGTCACGCCCCAGCCGCGGGCCGCCAAGTCGTAGGCGAGCAGGGTCTCCTCCCCGCCGAAGAACAGCACCCGGTGGTAGCCGCCCGCTTCCAGGAAGGCCTGGCGCCGGGCCACCGCCGCGCAGGCGAGGAAGCCGAGGACGGGGCGGCCGGGGAGGTCGTGGGCGGGCGGCAGCGGTGAGTCGGCGAGCACGCGGTTGAGCGGGTCCTCGCGTGCTTCGGGGCCGACCAGGGTGCGGGCGGCCAGGAGGCCCAGGCGTGGGTGCGCGTCGAGAAGGTCGGCGGCGGTGTCGAGAGCTCCCGGGCCCCACCAGGAGTCGTCGTCGCTGAACGCCACGTACGGCGTGGTGGCGTGCCGCACCGCGAGATTGCGGCCCAGGGCCCCGGTGTTGCGTCCCGCCTCGACGACGTGGGCGCCGATGTCGTGGGCACGCACCGCCTCGGCCGTCGCATCGGTGGAGCCGTTGTCCACGACGATGACGGGCGGCCGCTCCGGCAGCGCGGCGAGCCGGTCCAGGGTGCGCAGCACGCTCTCTCGGCGGTTCCGCGTGATCACCGCGACGGTGGTGCGCGGGGATGCTGCGCTCACGTGCACTCCTTCAGAAGTTTCTGCACCGCACGCACCACGTCGTCCGGCAGTGCCTCGTTGAGGCCGGGACGGCCGGTGTCCGCGCCGGGGTTGGGCTGGTCCCCGAGGAGGACCGCGGGCACGCCGTAGGGGCTCCGGCGTTCCGCGGGCACGGCCGGGGAGCCGACGGAGACGACCGGGGTACCGGTCGCGGCGGCCAGGTGGGCGGGTCCCGTGTCGCCCGCGACGACGACATCGGCCGTACGCAGTACGCCCGCCAGGGTCCGCAGGTCGGTGCGGCCGCCGAGGTCGACGGCCGTGTCGCCGCTGACCCGCCGGGTCAGGGCGTTCTCCTGGGGCCCGCCGGTGACGACGACGCGGTGGCCGGCGTCGGCGAGCAGGGCGACCGCCTCCGCCGCGCGTCCGGCGTCCCAGGCCCGGTCCAGCGCCGACGTGCCCGGATGCAGCACGACGTACGGGCCGTTGCCGGTGAGGCCGGTCGTGTCGGGGGTCGGGAGCACACGGAGCCGGCCGTCGTCGCCGGCCCTGGGCAGGAAGCCGAGGGCCGCGGCCGTGTCGAGCGCCGCTTCGGCGTCGTGCCGACCGGGCAACCGGCGGTGCCGCACGTCGATGAGGGTGCCCATGTGGTCGGAGCTTTCGGCCCCGATACGGGGGACGTGGGCCATCCGCAGCAGGAGCGCGATGGGCAACGGGCTCTGCTCGAAGGACGTGACGACTAGGGCGACGTCGTACGCCGCCTCCCGCAAGCTCCGCAGCAGACCTTCGACGTCCGCCTCGTCCACCGTGGGCGGGCGGGTTCCCTCCCAGGGGGCCTCCCAGACGAGGACCTCGTCGACGTGGGGCAGCAGCGCGGCGGCGGACGCGCCGCGCGGCCCGCACAACATCGTCACGTGGTCGGCCCCGGCCGCGACCGCGCGGACCGCGGGTCCGGCCAGGAGGACTCCGCTCATGCCGTCCAGGCAGACGACGAGCGCCTTCCCCATACCCTGCGCGGACACCGTGAGGGGGCCGCCCCGCACGTCGTCACCAGGAACACGCATGGCGTACGCCTCCCTCGGCGCCCGGCGGCCCGCTGCCCGCCGCGGCGCGCTCGGTGAAGTGAGCGATGGTGCGCTTGAGTCCGTCGTCCAGCAGGACCTTGGGCGTCCAGCCGAAGAGCTCGTGGGCGAAGCCCGTCGCGGGGGCGGGCGGCTCGGGGGCTTCGGCGGGTGCCCCGGTGAACTCCAGGCGGGCGTCGGAGCCGGTCAGGTCGAGCACCCGGCCGGCGATCTCCCTCACGGTCGGCCCGTGATCGCCGCCGATGTCGACCGGCCGCACCGAGCGGCTCGCGGCCACCAGGAGCATGCCCTCGACCGTGTCGTCGACGTAGCACAGCGAGGGCGTACCGCTGCCGTCACCAGGAACGGTCACCGGCCCACCGGTCAGGGCCTGCCGGATGAGGCCGGGGATCACCCCGCCGTCGCCGGAGCCCATGCGCGGTCCGTACGCGGGGAAGACCCGCACGATGCCCGCGTCGGCCTCTTTGGCGCCCACGTACGCGGTGGTCAGCGCCTCGGCGAAGCGCTGGGACTCGTCGTACGCGGTGTGCGCCCCGGCCGGGTCCGCGTGGAGGAGGCAGGTGGAGGCGAGCAGGAACCGCGCGTCGTCCCGCTCGGCGACGGCCAGGGCGTTGCGGGTGCCGAGGCTCGCGGCGTCGAGTGTCTCCAGCGGGCGCGCGACAGTCTCCACGGCGGGGCAGGCGAAGTGCACCACGAGGTCGTAGGGCCCGGCGAGGGTGTCGGGGCAGCCGGGCCGCGCGAGGTCGAGTTCCAGCAAGCGGAATCCGGGGCGGCCCGCCAGATGCCCGACGTGGTGGGCGGGGCCCGTGGACGGGTCGTCCACGCAGTCGACTGCCACTCCGGCGTCCAGCAGGTGTTCGCACAGATGCGAACCGAGAAAGCCGGCGCCCGCGGTCACCATCGCCTTCTGCCACGGAGGAGGTGGCTGCGGCGTCATGGAGAACATGGTCGGCGTCATGAGCGAGACCTTCCTTCCGCGTTACGGATGACTGCCTGCGGGAGGGGCCGGGCAACCGGGGCCTTCCCCGGCCGGCAGTGCCTCGGGTGCCCCGCCGTCCGCGTTCCAGACATGGACGTGTGCGGTTGCCGTGACCTGTGCGGTTGCCGTGACGCGCGGGGTCCGGGCGTAGGGGGCGTGCGAGGCTGGGCCGTGGGGGACGCTGGGCGTAGGGCATGACATGCGTGGCTGCGCGTACGCCGCTGTGGCGCTCCGCGCCTTACGCGCACACTCGGGCCCGTCACGGCCAGGACGGCTCCCTGCGGGGGACGACGACCAGTTCGCCCACCACGCTGCCGGCCGGGACCGAGAGCGCGTACAGGACCGTGTCGGCCACGATGTCGGGGCTCTGCAGCATGGTCACGTCGGCGTCCGGGAAGCGTTCCAGGATGAACGGGGTCTCCATGCCGCCCGCGATGATCCCGGTGACGCCGATCCCCACGCAGTCGCGCTGGGCTTCCTGGAACAGCGTGTGGGTGAACGCGCGCAGACCCGACTTGCCCGCCGCGTACGGCCCCGCCTCGGTCCACGTCCGGTTCGCGGCGGTGGACAGGATGTTCACGATGTGGCCGCCACCGCGGGCGATCATGCGCCGGTAGGTCTCCAGGCACAGGTACATCGGCCCGAGCAGATTGGTCTCGACGACGCGTCTCACCTCGTCGGCCGTCAGGTGCTCGATGGGCTTGGAGACGTCCACGGCGGCGTTGTTGACCAGGATGTCGACCGGTCGGCCGCTGTCTTCCAGTTCCTGGAAGACTTCCGCGACGCCATCCGCGTCCCGTACGTCCATCTCCACGAACCGGGCGTCGCGGCCCTCGCCGGTGAGCTCGTCACAGAGCTCTACGGCCAGATCCTTGCGGACGTCGGCGACCAGGACGCTCGCACCGGCCGCCGCCAGTTTCCTTGCGATCGAGGCGCCGAGGCCCCGGGCCGCGCCGGTCACCAGAGCCTGCTTGCCGCGGAGGTCGACCTGCGCTGCGCCGCCCATGGCTGTGCCTTTCTTCGTGCCGGTTACGGCGGTGCGCTCCGCGACCGCCCCGCTTCCCACTGTGACGGTCCGCGGGCCGTCCGGCACTTCGAGGCGGCCCGGAGACAGGGTGCGACTGTGGCCCCAGTCACCGCAGACGGGGCTTGACCTTCGGTCCGTGACCTCGCGGAAGTTCCGTGTGAGCAAGCACACCAGAAGCGCCAAAGCCCTTGCGGGGGACGGCACTTGGGAACGTTCGGCGGCGCGGTCGGCAGAGCCGTCTCAGGGCTCGGCGATCTCGTCTGCCACGATGGTCATCGCCGTACTCCGGAGCGTCCACGTGCCACTTGGCGCGTCCTGCCGACACCCCTCCCGCAGCGCGGTGTCCCTTACTGATCCGGTGGAGTGACCGCGCAGTGCAGCCGGTGTCCACAGCTCCCGCCGAGACCGCCCCCTGAGTCCTGACGGACTTGTCCCCGAGTCTTCGAGTGCTTCTGTGTCTTCCTCTCCTGCCTCGCCCGCGCCTTCTTCCTCCTCCACCTCTGCTGCCCCGTCCGACCCCACGCATGCATCGGCCGTCGAGGACGCTCCCGTGCCGCCCACGGCCGGGTCCCGGTCGCCGTGGCGGTCCCTGCGGTACCGCAGCATGCGCTGGTGGTCCGTCGCCAATTTCGTGTCGAACGCCGGCACGTGGATGCAGCTCACCGTGCAGAACCTGCTGGTGCTGCAGATCACCGGGTCCGCCGCCGCCACGGGTCTCTCGATGTCCGTGCAGGCCGCGCCCGCGCTCCTGATGAGCCTGGTGGGCGGCGCCGCCGTCGACCGCTGGCCCCGCAAGCTCACCGCCTCGGTGAGCCAGGCTCTGCTCGGCGCCATCGCCTTCACCACCGCTGTCCTCGTGGCGACCGGCGGGCTCAACCTGACCGTCCTCATGGGTCTTGCCGCCGTCACCGGCGTCATCGCCACGGTCGACGGGCCCGCGTGCGCCCTGCTGGGCAATGACCTCGTGCCGCCGGAGGACGTTCCCTCCGCCATCGGCGTGGGCTCGCTGGTCCACAGCGCGGGCCGCCTCGCCGGTGCCGCGCTCGGCGGCATCACGGTCGGGTTCCTCGGCACGGCCGCCGCCTATGCCGCCAACGGGGTGTCGTTCCTCTTCGTCGCCTTGGTCATCCCCTTCCTGCGTCCGGCGTACGGGGCGCTGCGGCAGGCCGCGGGCGACGGGTCCGTGGCTTCGGTGCCGAACAGTCCGGTACCGAACAGTCCGGTACCGAACAGTCCGGTACCGAAGAGCCCCGCGCCCGGCGGCCCCGCGCCGGTCGGCGAGAACATGACCGTCCGGCAGGGCCTCGCCTACTTCATGCGGCGTCCCCGGCTCGTGGCCCTCGCGGGCATCACCGGCGTCAGCGCGGTCTTCGGGCGGAACTACAACCTCACCCTGGCCGTGCTCGTCACCGGGCCGCTCGCCGGCGGCGCCGGATCGTTCGGCACGGTCTCCACCGTCCTCGCCGTCGGAGGCATCATCGGCGCGGTGCTCGGGGCCCGGCTGCGCAAGCCGTCCGTGCGGCTCGTGGGCACGCTCGCCGCTGCCGGCGCGCTGCTCCAAGTGGTGGCGGGATTCTCGCCCTCGTTCGCCATTCTGCTGGTCCTCGTCCTGCCGATGGCCGTGGTCGAGTCGGTCTCCGACACGGCGGGGACGACCGTCCTGCAGACCGACCCGCCCGCGCATCTGCGCGGTCGCGTGCTCGGCGTCTGGGGAAGCGTCAGCACCGCCTGGGGCCTGGGCGGACCGCCCGCGCTCGGCCTCCTCATGGAGCTGGCCGGCGCCCGCGGCGCCCTCGTCTCCGGCGGCCTGATCATCGCCGGTTCGATCGGGGCGGGCTTCCTGCTCCGCAGGCGCGGGAACGCGGCGCCGGTGCTTGTGCGTGAGGACGCGCGGGACGTCGCCGGACAGCCGGCGCTGAGCACGGCCGCCTGACCGCGCCTTGTCTTGGCAGCGCCTGCCGGGACGCCGAGTCCGCGTACGCCGTCACGGGTGAACGCCGGTGCCGGGGGGCGTGCACCCCTCTCCCGGGCGGCGGCCGTTTCGCCCCCCTCACCCGCCGGAAACCGGCATCCGCCCGGCTGCCGCGGTCGATCGGGGGCCTGGTTCCGGTGGTAGATCCCGTACCGCCGCCAGGACCTCGGCGGGCGTGATCCGCAGCAGCCGCTCGTCCGGGCGGCTGCCGTGGGCGTCGCCGGGGCGCGCGGAGTCGTCGCCGTCCGGGTGCCACAGCACCCGGTGGCGTGCGTCGGCCGGAGGGCCCCACAACCGTGGCGCCACCGGGCCGAACAGGACGACCGAGGGCGTACCGAGCGCCGTCGCCAGGTGGGCGAGGCCGGTGTCTCCGACGATGACGCAGCGGGCATGCGCCACGAGCGCCGTCAGTTGCTCGAACGGCACGTCCTCGGCACCGCCGAGCACGGCGTTCGTCGGCAGTCCCGCCTCCTTTGCCACGCGCAGCGCGGTCGCCGCCTCCCCCGCCCCGGCGGTCACCACGACGCGGTGCCCGCGGGCGTGCAACTCCTTGGCCACGGCGGCGAACCGCTGCGGCGGCCAGCGCCGGGCGCCCGCGTCGGCCCCCGGGTGGACCACCACCGCGCCGGGCGCCGGGGAGGGCGTCGGGGGCTGCGAAATGCCCACGTCCGTGGGGTCCGCCTCGATGCCGTACCAGGACAGCAGTCGGCACCACCGGTCCCGCTCGTGCTCGTCGTCCCGCCACACGGGTCCCTCGATGCCGGGCGTGTCCGGATGCGCGTAGGCGAGGAGCCGCCCGGGACGCAGCCGCTGGAGCAGCAGATGGCTGGGCGGGCCGTTGCCGTGCAGGTCCACGGCGACATCGGGGGCCGGACCCGTCCAGGCCAGGTCGGCGGGTACCGCCCGGTCGGCGGCCGACGCGGGCAGCAGCCGGTCCACCAGGCCGGTCGCGACGGCGGGCGCGGTGAGCCGCTCGGGCGCGGCCAGCACGATCTCGTGCGCGGGCAGCCGCCGCCGCAGGGCCCGCAGCGCCGGCACCACGGTCAGCAGATCCCCCAGCCCCAGGGCCCGCAACACCAGCACTCGGGGGCGCTCCACCGCTGAGGCGCAGGGCGGGGGCGGGTCGGGCACGGAGGGGTCGGGCGCGGGCGGGTCCGGCACGGACGCGTCGGGCGCAGACGCGTCGGGCGCAGACAGGCCAGGCGCTGACGGACCCGGCGCAGACAAGCCGGGCACAGACGCCTCTGGGCGCGGTGGACGCGTGGTTTCTTCGCTCACGTCGGAGGGCCTCTCGGCTCAGGGTGCGGACGACCGTGCCGCTCAGGGGGCGGACGACCGTGCCGCTCAGGGGGCGGACGGCCGTGCCGCCGCTGCCGCGGCGCGGCTGGCCAGCAGAGTGGTGGAGCGGCCGTCGAGGTACGGCAGGACGACGGCCTGGCCGCCCCACGCGCGCAGGGTCTCGGCCTCGGGGAGGTCCTGGACGGAGTAGTCGCCGCCCTTGACCCACACGTCCGGCCGCAGCTTGCCGAGCAGAACCTGCGGGGTGTCCTCCTCGAAGACGGCCACGGCGTCGACGCTGCCGAGCGCCTCGAGGACGCGGACCCGGTCCGCCTCCTTGTTCAGCGGGCGTCCGGGGCCTTTGCGGCGGGTGAGCGACTCGTCGGAGTTGAGGCAGACGATCAGGCAGTCGCCGATGCGCCGGGCGCTCTCCAGCAGACCGACGTGCCCGGCGTGCAGGAGATCGAAGCAGCCGCCGGTCGCCACCACCGTGCCACCTCGTGCCCGCACCTGTTCGGCGAGGGCGAAGGCGTCGGTGCCGCGTCCGGACGCGGCACGGTGCGCGGGCGTCGTCCGCCACAGCGCCGGGTTCGTGGCTCCACCCGCCGAGACGAAGGCGGCGGCCTCGGCCACGGCCCGCTGGAGGGCCTCCTCCGGCAGCGCCCCGTCGGCGAGCGCCGCGGCCGTGACGGCGGCGAAGCAGTCACCGGCGCCGCACGGGTCGCCGGTCGCGCGGTAGGGCGACGGCACGAGCATCGGCGTACCGGAGTCCGGGCGGGTCAGGAGCACCCCGCGCTCACCCAGGGTCACGGCCACTCCGGCGGCCTGCCAGCGGTCCGCCAGCTCCGCGCCCCGCCGGGCGTACGCGCGCAGCGTCTCGTCGTCGCCCGGGCACAGCGCACGGGTCTCCGCCGCGTTGGGGGTGACGAGCCGCGCGCCCGGTACGGGGACGTCGCCCTTGGGGTGGGGGTCCCACACCAGCGGGGTGCGGGGGGTGACGGCCGCCAGGTGCTCCCGTACGGCGCTCGCGGTGTTCCGTCCGTAGTCCGCGACGAGGACGGCGTGGGCCCCGGCCAGCGCGTCGCGCACCGCCGCGTCCGGCTCGCCCGGTGTGCCGCCGCCCCTGTCGATGCGTACCAGGGGGCGGCCGGACGCCAGGACGCGTGTCTTCACCGGCAGGGTGCCGTTCAGCGGCAGCTCCACGAGCCGTACCCGCCCGCGGAGTTCGCGCCGGACGGCCTCGCTCGCGGGGTCGTCGCCGAGCGCGGTCACCAGGGTCACCTCACGGCCGCCTCGTGCCGCGAGCGCGGCGGCGAGGCCCGCCCCGCCGGGATGGCGCCGGTCGACGGCGACGTCGACGACGGGAGCGGGGGCGTCCGGGGAGAGCCGGCTGGCGGTGCCTTCGATGTCCTCGTCGAGGAGTACGTCCCCGACGACCACGAGCGGCTTCGGCCCCGTCACGAGACGCTCCCGTTGACGTGGACCACGTCGCGGGGCGCGATGCGGCCCGCGGTGGCCACGACGGGCTCGGAGAGTGCCGCGTCGAAGGCCTCGCACAGCAGGTGGACGGCGACGAGGTGGGCTTCCTGCACGGTCGCCGTGGTCTCGCCGTCGATGTACAGCACGTCGTCGGCGGCTTCGCCCAGCGGGTTCGGGCCGGGGCCGGTGAGCGCCCAGACGCGCAGCCCGGCGGCCCGGCCGGCCATCGCCGCCGTGATCAGATTGGCGCTGCGGCCGGACGTGGACAGCAGGATGAGGATGTCGCCGGGCCTGCCGTGTGCGGAGACCTGGCGGGCGAACACGTGGTCGAAGCCGTAGTCGTTGCCGATGGCGGTCATGCTGGAGGTCTCCGCGTGCAGGGAGATGGCCGAGTACGCGGGCCGCTCCTGCCGGTAGCGGCCCACCAGTTCGGCGGTCAGGTGCTGGGCCTGGGCGGCGCTGCCGCCGTTGCCCGCGGCGAGGAGACGGCTGCCGGCGGGCAGTGCGGCGGCCAGCCGGCCACCCCAGTCCGCGATCCGGCCGAGGCTGTCCCGGCGCAGTCGGCCGAGCGCCTGCTCCAGTGACCGGCAGTGCAGCTGAGCGGCGTCGAGTGCAGGGGATTCGCTCATGTTGATCGGGCGTACCGCGTCACTGAGGACGTCGGGAGCCCGCACCTCCTTCGGGTGTCGGTGCTTCACGATCGTTCGGCGAGGCCGCCGTCGGCCGGGGAGCGCCCCCGGCGGCAGAGGCCGCGCCCCTGCCGCCGGGCCGGCTGTCCGGTGCGGTCCTCACACGGCCCCGGCCCTCGTCACGACGGGCTTGGCGTCCAGGACCTCGCAGTACGCCGCCTCGGTGGCCGCCGCGACCTGACCCCAGTCGTACCGGCGCAGAACGCGACGGCGGCCCGCCTCACCGCTCGCCTCGCGGAGCACGGGGTCGCCGAGGAGTTCGGCGACGGCGCGGGCCAGTGCCTCCGGATCGCGCGGCGGCACGAGGCGGCCCGTGGCCGGGTCGGCGACCGTGTCCAGCTGCCCGCCGACGGCGCTGGCGACGACCGGCCTGCCGCACGCCATCGCCTCCAGCGGCACGATGCCGAACGGTTCGTAGTCCGCGGGGCACAGCACGACGTCGGCCGCGCGCAGCAACGCCGGTACGTCGGTGGTCGGTACGCCGCCGGTGAAGCGGACCCGGTCGGCGACACCCGCCTCGCGGGCCAGCGTGCGCAGCCGGCGGATCTCGGGGTCCTGGTCAAGGCGCTCGGCGGGCGGGCCGCCGACCACGACGAGTTCGGTCTCGGGCAGCTCGGCCAGCGCGGCGACGGAGACCGCCGCGCCCTTGCGCGGGACGAGCCGGCCCAGTTGGAGCACCTGGTGCCGTTGGGCGCCGCGCTCGGCCACCGGCCCCCGCGGGGTGAAAAGGTCGGTGTCGACGCCGCACGGCACGATGCCCACCTTGGCGGCGGGGACTCCCATCCTGCCCAGTTCGGCGACCTCGTCCCGGCAGGTGGCGATGACCCGGTCGCAGCCGAGGCCCACCTCCGTCTCCAGGGAGATCCGCTTGGGTGGGCTGGTGTCGGCGAACTGCTGGTGGCGTCGCTTCACCGTGCCGAGGGCGTGGTACGTGTGCAGCAGGGGCAGGCCCAGTTCACGCGTGGCCCGCAGCGCGGCGAGACCGGACATCCAGAAGTGCGAGTGCACCAGGTCGGGCGGCCGGCTGCGCCAGACGCGCGCCAGGTAGCGGCCGAACTCCCCCATGTGGGGCAGGAGTTCGTCCTTGGGTATCTGCTCGGGTGGTCCCGCGGGCACATGGTGCACCTCCACGCCGGCGCGCAGCGCCACGCGTTCGGGCAGGTCGGTCGCGTCACGGCGGGTGTAGACGGTCACCCGGTGGCCGCGGTCGGCGAGCGCGCCGGCGAGGCAGGCGACGTGGACGTTCTGGCCGCCCGCGTCCACGCCGCCCAGGGCGGCGAGCGGACTCGCGTGTTCCGAGACGAGTGCGATCGAAAGAGCCCCGGGACCCGCGGGACCCACGGGCCCCGCACCGAGGGCACCGGAGTCGAAGGGGTTCAGGAACGAGGTCATGAGATCGCCTCCGTCATCACGCGCTCCCAGTCGTCGAGGAAGCGCTTGAGTCCGTACCTTTCGAGAGCGGCCTGTCGGGCGCGTGCGCCGTCCTCGGCCGCTGCCTCCGGTTCTTCCAGGTAGCGCCGGGCGGCCCGCGCCAGGACCTCGGGGCGGGTGGAGAGCGTGCCGGCGCCGCGCGGAATGGCCTCGACCGCCTCCGTGGTGGCGAGCGCCACGACCGGCATGCCCAGGTGCATGGCCTCCAGGAGGGAGAGGCCGAGGGACGTCCAGCGCACCGGGTGCAGATACAGACGACGCTCCGCGAGCGCCACGTGCAGTTCGCTCTGCGGCAGGTCGGCGGTGCGGCAGCGCTCCTCGGGGACGCCCAGATGCGCGGCGAGGCCTTCGGTCCGCATGCCGAAGACGTCGAGGGGGGCCGCCCGGCTCAGGTCGGCCAGGAGGTCTGTGCCGGTGTAACGGCCGCGGCGCACCGGTTCGTTGACGACGACGGCGGCCCGGGGGAGGTGGCCGATGTACTGGTGGCCCGGGTCGACGATGCCGTGCTCGATCACCTCGGTGCGGGTGGTGCCGTTGTCCCAGAACAGCCGGTTGAAGTGCGTGACGTGGACGAGCGTCAGGTCGTCGCGGTCGGCGCACGGGTGCCGGGTGCTGGGAACGTCGCCGTCCGGTGCGTTGTGCTCCAGGTACACGGCGGGCACGTCACGTCCGGGGCGCCGGCCGCCGAGCCAGCGTTCGGCAAGATCCGGTTCGTGCGGTCGCTGGAAGACGATCAGGTCCACCTCGGCGTCGCGCAGTTCGTCGGGCGTGACCTCGCGCACCGAGTCGGGCCAGGAGAACGTCCGGGCCCGGCCGAGGCCGTCGGGGCCGCGGTCCGGTGTCACGGGAACGAGGTAGGTGTGGGGTCCCTGCACGAACGAGGTCGTCCAGGAACCATGCACGTGCCACAGCAGGATGTTCATACGGTCGCTCCTCGTTCCGTACCGGGCGTACGGCCCGTTCCGGTCGGCGGGTGGGACAGGGACGTCGCCGGTCGCGGGCACGTCCGGAGGGTGGCTGTGTCGTCGGCGAGCAGGGCCACGGCGGCGAGCACCTCGGCGTCGCCGACGCCGTCGAGGCAGGGGTGGCCCGGCAGCGGGCAGGTGCGCGCCCGGCTGTCCGCGCACCGCGCGCGCTGGTCGCCGAGCAGCACATGCCGTACGCCGTACGGGCCCCAGCGCTCGGCCGGCACCACCGGCGCGAACAGGCTGGCCACGGGGGTTCCCACGGCGGCGGCGAGGTGTCCGGGCCCGGTGTTGCCGACGACCGCCACCCGTGCGCCCGCGAGCACGCCCGCCAGGTGCCGCAGATCGGTGGCGCCGCCGAGGTCGAGGGCGTGCCGCCCGGCGACCAGCGCGGTCAGTTCCCGCTCGTCGGGCCCTCCGGTGACCACGACGCGGTGCCCGTCGGAGGCGAGGGCCACCGCCGCGCGCCGGGCCCGCTCGGGGCTCCAGGCGCGCGCGGGCACGGCGGCGCCGGGGTGCAGCACCACGTAGGGCTCGCTGCCGGTGAGGAGGGTGGTGTCGGGCGGCGTCGTCACCCGCAGCGCCCCGTCGTCGCCGGGCGGCAGCGCGAAGCCACCGGCTTCGGCGAGGTCCAGGGCGGCCAGGGCCTCGTGGCGGTGGGGCAGCCGGTGGTGACGCAGGTCGAGGAGGGCTCCCGGGTAGTCCTCGCTGTCGGCGGCCGTCCAGCCGATCCCGGCGAGCTTCAGGAGCAGCGCGACGGGCAGAGGGCTCTGGTGGTAGGAGACGAGGATCAGGGCCCGGTCGAAGCCGCCCGCCGCGACCGCGTCGAGCACGTGCCGCGTCGCCTCGCGGGACACCTGCGCGGCCTCCAGGCCCACCCACGGCGCGTCGTACACCAGTACGTCGTCCACGCCGGGCAGGAGCCTGCCCGCGTGGACGCCCTGCGGTCCGCACAGCAGGGCGGTGTGCGAGGAGCCGGCCGCGACGGCGCGCACGGCGGGCCCGGCGAGCAGCACGTCGCCCGCACTGTCGAGACGTACGACGAGGGTGCGCGGAAGGTCTCGGGTGCCGGTCATCGCCGCTCCCCCTCCCCGGGCCGGGCCCCGGGGGCGCCGGCGACCGCCGCCCGGCGCGCTGCTTTTGGCGGGCCGAGGAGAAGACCGACCGCGGTGAGCAGATCGGGGGCCACGGCGCCGGCGGACGCGATCTCCTCGGCGCGGGTGACCGGCGTGGGGACCAGTACGCCGTGGGCTCCGGCGGCGCGGGCGGCGCCCATGTCGGCCCCGATGTCGCCGATGACGGCGGTGCGTCCGGCCGGGACGCCGAGCTGTTCGCACGCGGCGCGCACCAGGCCGGGTGCCGGTTTGCGGCAGCCGCAGCCGTCGCCGGGGCCGTGCGGGCAGACGGCCCAGACGGAGAACGGTCCGAGGAGTTCCTCCACGCGCTGCCGCACCGCGTCGACCTGGGCTCGGGTCAGCAGACCTCGGGCGACACCGGACTGGTTGCTCACGACGCCGACGGGGATGCCCGCCGCCCGGACGGCCTCGACGGCGTCGCGGGCGGTCGGCATGAGCCGCACCAGGGCGGGGTCGCCGTTGTAGGGCACGTCCTCGACGAGGGTGCCGTCGCGGTCGAAGAGGACCGCTGCCGGGAGGTCGGGGTCGTCGTCGTGCGGGGTCGACGGCGTCGCGTGGGAACTCTCGGTCAACCAGGGCCCTTCGCGGCCGGTAGCGGGGGGCGGGGCTTGTGCCGGGGGGTGGTTCATCGGCGCACCCGTTCCTCGCGGGTCGGCCGGAGCGGCGGGCCCGGGGCGCGGCCGGGCGCCGCGTGGCGCGGGTCGAGTGGCCCGGCCTCCCGGTGCACGGCCTGGCCCCGCAG
Source organism: Streptomyces sp. NPDC050147 (assembly GCF_040660195.1). Taxonomy (NCBI): domain Bacteria; kingdom Bacillati; phylum Actinomycetota; class Actinomycetes; order Kitasatosporales; family Streptomycetaceae; genus Streptomyces; species Streptomyces sp. NPDC050147. Next base: position 47,718 of record NZ_JBFALJ010000040.1, read on the forward strand.
CCAGTGCCAGACCGCGGCGGGCGGGATGAGCACGCTGGTCAGCGCCATGGCGGTCACTTCGTCCCGGTGCCGCGGCCCGGGGAGGATCCGGGCGAGGGCGAACTCGGCGGTGCCGGCCAGCCAGAGGGCGGCGCAGGCGGTGGCGGCTCCGGGTCTGCGCAGTGCGGCGCAGGCCAGGGTCGCGACGCCCGCGCCCGTCACCGCGAGGTGGCGGGGCAGCCGCCCGCGCGGTGCGGCGGCGCGGCTCCACCAGTCGGGTCCGTGCAGCCGCGTCATGAGCACGTCGTCCGCGTTGCCTGCCTGGAGGCGGACCGAGATCCAGGGTCCTGCCGGGCGTACCGGGTGGGCCGTGGAACGTGAGCCCCCGGCCACCGTCCAGCCGGCGGCGAGCACCCGCAGCGCGAGGTCGGCGTCCTCCCTGAAGGCCCGCCGGAACCGCTCGTCGAAGCCTCCGACGGCCTCCAGGGCTTCGCGGCGGTACGCCATGTCGGCGGTGATCCACCGCGCCGTGGCGAGCCCGGCGGTGTTGCGTTCCCAGTCCGTGGGCCTGCGGTCGGTGGGGAGCGGCACGTTGATGCGGGCGGTGACCGCCGCGTCGCCCGGGGCCGCCGCGGCGAGGTCGAGCGCGAGATCGTCTCGCCAGGTGGGGCCGGGGACGACGTCGTCGTCGAGGAAGACGATCCACGGCACGTCTCCGGCCGCTCGCCACCCGGTGTTGCGTGCGGCGGCCGGTCCGCGGGCCCGGCCGCTCACCACGGTGGTGACGGTGCGCAGGGAGGCCGGTATCTCGACGGGCAGCTCCGTCGTGCCGTCCGTTCCCGGACGGTCGTCGACGAGGATCAGGCGGTCCGGTTTCGGTCCGGCGGCCTCGGCGAGCGCGCGCAGGGTCACGGTCAGGCTGGGGCGTCCCAGGGTGGGGATCACCACGGCGTACGTGCCTTCGGCGGCTGCCGGGTCACCGTTGCGCTGCTGCTTGCGGTGCGGGGCCATCAGGCGTCACCGCCTTCAGCCGCCCGGAAGAGGTCCTGGCGGCGGATCACGTACGGGCCGATGGCCAGCAGGTCGACGGGCGAGGAGCCGAAGCACTCCAGGGCGTCGCGCGGGTCGTCCACCATGGGGCGGCCCGCCGTGTTGAGGCTGGTGTTGACGACGACCGGCAGCCCTGTGAGCCTCTCGAACTCGCCGAGCATGCGGGCGACCAGGGGTTCGCGTTCCCGGTCCACGGTCTGGATGCGGGCCGTGCCGTCGACGTGGACGACCGCCGGGATCCGGTCCCGCCAGGGCTCCGCCACGTCGTGCACGAAGAGCATGTACGGGCTGGGCATCGGCCCGTCGAAGATCTCCGGGGCACGGTCGGCGAGCACCATGGGCGCGACCGGCCGGAACTGTTCGCGGCCCTTGACGTCGTTGAGCCGTTCCAGGTTGCCCGCGTGGCCGGGGTGGGCCATGAGCGAGCGGTGGCCGAGGGCCCGGGGGCCGTACTCGGACCGGCCCTGGAACCAGGCGACGATCCGGTTCTCCGCCAGCGCCTGCGCGACCGTGGCCGCGATGTCCGCGGGCCGCTCGAAGGTCACGGCGGCCGTCTTCAGCCAGGCGCCGAGTTCGGCGTCCGACCAGTCGCGGCCCAGGTCGGCGCCGGTCATGGGCTCGGTCTTGACGCCCTCGCCCGCGGTGAGCAGCAGCGCTCCGCCGAGGGCGGTGCCCGCGTCACCGGCCGCGGGCTGCACCCACACCTGGGAGAAGGGGCCTTCGCGGGCGATCCGGGAGTTGGCGACGCAGTTCAGGGCGACGCCACCGGCGAGCGTGAGCACGCTGTGGTGCGTCTTGCCGTGCAGCCAGCGCGCCAGGTCGAGCAGGGTCTCCTCCAGGACGGCCTGCGCGCTGGCGGCCACGTCCGCGTGTGCCTGCGTCCAGGGCTCGTCCGCTCCGCGCGGCGGACACAGCTCGTGCCACGGCACGGCGGAGGCACGGAAGCCTCCGTCGCCGGTCGGATACACGTGCCGACGCAGCTCGGGGAGCATGCGCGGGGTGCCGTGGGAGGCGAGGGCCATCACCTTGAACTCGTCGGAGGAGCGCAGGAATCCGAGGTGTTCCGTGAGTTCCTCGTAGACGAGGCCGAGTGAGTGCGGCAGGTCCTGGGCGTACAGCGGTTCGAGCTTGTCGCGGACCCTTCGCGCGGCGAGGTGCGAGGCGCGCTCGCCGCGGCCGTCGAGGACCAGGACCGAGGAGTCCTCCGCGTCCGGCGCGGCGAAGGCGCTGGAGGCGGCGTGGGCCATGTGGTGCGGTACGAAGCGGACGATGCCGGGATCGAGGCCCGGCAGCGCGGCTTTGAGGAAGTTCGGGGCCTCGCGGGCGTACGTCTGCCGCAGGTGGTCCCAGGGGTCGTCGAGCCCCATGGACTCGGCGGGCCTGGCGAGTTCGGGGTCGTAGGAGTAGGCGACCGCGTCGAGGTCCTCGGGCCGGAGTCCGGCTCTGCGCAGACACCAGGCGGCGGCCTGCTCGGGCAGTTCCCAGGCCGAGAACGGCAGGGGGCGTTTCCCGTGTTTGCGCCGGGAGAATCGCTCCTCCTCGGCGGCGGCGACTGTCCGGCCGTCGACCACCAGGGCGGCGGCGGGGTCGTGGAAGAGGGCGTTGATTCCGAGGATGCGCATGGGATCGGAGATTCCTTCCGCGGTCCTTCGCACATGTCCGGACGGTCGGTCCTGGGCATGGGCGTGACCGCGATACGGGGGAACGTGTCCAAGCGGGGTCTGGGCCGGCAGGCTTCCCGTGGCGGGCGGCGCCGTGGAAGCGCCGCCACCGATCAGCCGTCCGCTCTGGCCCGGAACCAGTCGATGGTGCGCCGCAGGCCTTCCTCGGCGGAGACTTCTGGTTCCCATCCGAGCTTGTCGCGGGCCAGCGTGATGTCCGGGCAGCGGACGGCCGGGTCGTCCGTCGGCCGGTCGATGAAGCGGACCTCCGAGCGGGAGCCGGTGAGCTCGATGATGAGCCGCGCCAGTTCGAGCATGGTGATCTCGGTGGGGTTGCCGATGTTGACCGGGCCGCGCATTCCGTCGGCCGCTGCCGCGAGGATGCCGCGCACGGTGTCGTCCACGTAGCACAGCGAGCGGGTCTGGTTCCCGTCACCGGTGACGGTCAGCGGCTCTCCGTCGAGCGCCTGCCGGACGAAGGTCGGCACCGCCCGTCCGTCGTGGCCGCGCATCCGGGGGCCGTAGGTGTTGAACAGCCGCACGATGCCGGTGTCGGTGCCCTCGGCGTCGGCGTGGGCGGTGGTCAGCGCCTCACCGAAGCGCTTCGCCTCGTCGTACACGCTGCGCGGTCCGACGGGGTTGACGTGGCCCCAGTACCGCTCTTCCTGGGGGTTCTGCTGCGGGTCTCCGTAGACCTCCGACGTCGAGGCGAGTACGAAGCGGGCGTCGGACCGGTGCGCCAACTCCAGGGCGTTGCGGGTGCCGAGGCTGCCGGTGTCCAGCGTGTGCAGGGGCAGTCGCAGGTAGTCGGCCGGCGACGCCGGGGAGGCGAAGTGGAGGACGAGATCGGGCGGGCGCTCGACGGTGAGCCCTTCGGCCACGTTCGCCTGTATCAGCCGGAAGCCGGGGCGGTCCAGGAGCGGCGTCAGGTTCTCCGGCCGCCCTGTGCTGAAGTCGTCCACACAGGTCACGGCTGCGCCCGTGGCCAGCAGCGCGGTGCACAGATGCGAGCCGACGAAGCCACCGCCGCCGGTCACGACGGCGTGCTCCCAGCTTTTCGACAGAGCTGTGGTCATCCAAATCTCCTCCGTACGCGGGGCGGCGTAGCGGGTGCGCGGTGAGGACCGCCGGTCGCCGGTGGCGCCCAAGGGCCGCCGTCGTGTTCTCGATCAGCCTCTGCCACCTGAAGGCGGACGGCCCGGTGGTGTAGGGCATACGGGTGAATCGCCCGGACGCGCCGTGACGAGCCGTCCTCGTCACCTCAGCACCATGAGTCCTTCACGCGCGATGCCCGCCGGACCGCGCCGAGGGCGGGTCACAGCGGGCATCGGGGGGGGACGCGGACGGTCCGGTGGTCAGCCCTGAGGGAGGGCCGGTGGTCAGTCGGAGGAGAGGGCCGCCAGGAGGTCCCCCACCTGCGGGTCGGGAAGGCTGCGGGCCACATCGGCCTGGGCGACGACGCCGACGAGATCGTGGCCGTCGATCACCGGCAGCCTGCGGACCTTGTGGGACGTCATGGTGCGCATGATCTCGTCGGCGTCGTCGTCCGCCCCGATGGTGACGGCCTCGCCCTGTGCCAGCTCACCGGCGTTGGTGTCGGCCGGGTCCTTGCCCTGGCCGAGGACCTTCACGACGATGTCGCGGTCGGTGAGCATGCCCTTGAGGCGGTTGTCGGTGCCGCAGATCGGCAGTGCGCCGACGCCGAGTTCGGTCATCTTCTGGGCGGCGAGCAGGACGCTTTCTTCGGCGCCGATGCATTCCGCGCCGCCGGTCATGATCTCTCTGGCCGTGGTCATGTCACTCCATAGTCGGTTCGCTGAGGGGTGCTGGGTGCAGCCCTATGCGTTCCCGGGAGTGGTGGGTGGTCTACCGCCGCCGTACGGGTCTTCTTCGTCTTCGTCTTCGTCTACGTCTTCCGGCGCTCGGGGCGGCGCATTCCCGCAGAGAGGCCACCTGCGTACCGCTGAATACGGACGGTCGGAATAACCGCGTGAATACAGGAATCAGCTTCCGAGGCCGCCGCTGCCGAAGCTGCCGCCGTCGCCTTTCCTGTGGTCGGCCGGGTCCTGCGAAGGGCTGCGGTGGGTGCTGGAGGTGCCATATCCCTCCTTGAGCTCGTGCGGGGTGAGCCGACGCCCGTCGTGCGGCATCTCGTCCGGCTCGCGGTACTCACGCTCCTCCCGGACCGGGCCGTCGTACGGCCGTTTCGGCTGTTCCTCGGGGCGCGGCTTCCGCGTCTCGCGTGCTTGAACGCGTCGCCCCCAGTAGAAGGCGGCGAGCAGCACGCCCACCACGACGAGACCGGCGAGCCACATCAACAGGTGGGCGGTGGATGAGGCAGCAAGCTCCATAGTTTCCATATAACGACTGTTCCCGCCCTGCGCGGAAAATACCTTGCTCGGCACTTATTACGTACGAACGGACAGCCGGTTCCCGCACTTGGGGAACGTGCCTGGTCCGCTTGTGAGAAACGCCGGCCGACGGTACAGGTGAATACATGGCACGTCGTGAGAGCAGGGAGTCGGATACGGGGTACGGCCCCGATCCAGAGGTGGAGCGCAGGTCCCCGGACGCTCCGACGAAACTCGGAAAGAAGTCGTGGTGGGCGGTGCTGCGCCGGACAATGCGGGAGTTCAAGAAGGACGAGCTCACCGACCGCGCAGCGGCGCTGACCTACTACGGAATCCTGGCGCTCTTCCCTGCTCTGCTGGTACTGGTCTCGCTGCTGGGGATCGTCGACAAGTCGGCCACGGACAAGCTGCTGGACAACATCACCAAGTTCACGCCCGGTTCCGCCCGTGATGTGATCACGAACGCGGTGCAGCAGCTGCAGGGGAACGCCGGGATCGGCTCGGTGATGGCGATCGTCGGTCTGGTCCTCGCGGTCTGGTCCGCCTCCGGCTACGTCGCGGCGTTCATCCGTACCGCCAACGCCGTCTACGACGTCCCCGAGGGCCGGCCGGTGTGGAAGGTGTTGCCGGTCCGCCTGGGTGTCACGGTGGTGCTGATGATCCTGGCGGTGGTCAGCGCGCTCATCGTGGTCTTCAGCGGACCGCTGGCCCGTCAGGCCGGCACGGCGCTGGGCATCGGGGACACCGCCCTGACCGTGTGGTCCATCGCCAAGTGGCCGGTCCTTGTGGTCCTGGTCACGATCATGATCTCGATCCTCTACTGGGCGACGCCGAACGCGCGGGTGAAGGGCTTTCGCTGGGTCACGCCGGGCAGCTTCCTCGCGCTGCTGATCTGGATGATCGCGTCCGCCGGATTCGCGCTCTACGTGGCGAACTTCGCCTCGTACAACAAGACCTACGGAACGTTCGCCGGCGTCATCGTCTTCCTCGTGTGGCTGTGGATCACGAATCTGGCGATCCTCCTCGGCCTGGAACTCGACGCCGAGACCTCCCGCCAGCGGGCCATCACCGGTGGCCACCCCGAGCAGGAGGAGCCGTACGTCGAGCCGCGTGACACGCGCAAGTGGGACGAGCAGGACAAGCGACGCCTGGAGGACCAGGAGTGACAGTAAGGTCTTTGGACATACCTATGCGTCAAGAGGTACCCTCGGCGTCATGCCCGATTCCAGCGCGTCCGCCCAGGACCTCGACCGTGTGGCCTCAGCGCTCGCGGCGAGCCTGCCCGCGCTGAACCGAGCCCTCGACCGGCACGTGGGCCGCGACTTCGCGCAGCCCAAGCCCTCGGAGGCACAGCTGGCGCTGCTGCGTCTGGTGGCCCAGGAAGAAGGCACCACCGTCCGCGAGGCCGCCGAAGCGCTGCTGATGCGGCCGAACAACGTCAGCGCCCTGGTTTCCCAGCTCACCGAGCTCGGCCTGCTGGAACGGCGGCAGGACGCGGACGACAAGCGGATCGCGCATCTGCATCTGACCTCCCGCGCCCAGCGCGAGCTGGCCGAGGTCCGGCGCCTGGAGGGTGAACATCTCTCCCGCGCCCTGCAGTTCCTCACCCAGGGCGAGCGCGACGCCCTGGGCTCGGCCGTCGGCGCGCTCGCCTCGCTGACGCGGCAGCTGCACGTCGCGCCTCCGGCGGAGTAGACCCACACCCCCGACACGGGGCGTTCTTGGTTTTCGACCGACCCGCGCAAGGCCCTTCACCCGACCCACGCACGGTCCTTCACCGACCCGCGCACGACTCTCCGCGCGCCCGGCCGTGCTCGACGTCGCCCTGGAGCCGGCCCGACGGCGCTGCCCGGGCGCTCCCCCTCGTCTCTTCCCCTCGTAACTCTCACCACAGACAAGGCACGTTCATGCCGTCCACCACCGTGGATCACTCTCCCCTGCCCGCTCACTCCCCGCCGGAAGCGGGGACCCCCAAGGGCAGGCGCGCCAACCCCTGGCTGACGCTCATCGCCGTGGCCTTCGGGCTCTTCATGGTCCAGCTCGACGCCTCCGTCGTCGCCATCGCCAACCCCGAGATCGGCCGTGCCCTGCGGGCGTCCACCGCGGACCTCCAGTGGGTCACCAACGCCTATCTGCTCGCCCTGGCCGCCTCGCTCATCCTGGGCGGCAAGCTCGGTGACCGCTTCGGGCGCCGCACGTTCTACATCGTCGGCGTCATCGGGTTCACGCTCGCCTCGGTCGCCATCGGCCTCTCGGGCTCGGTCGAGGGCGTCATCGCCTTCCGGGCCGTGCAGGGATTCTTCGGCGGCCTGCTGATGCCCAACACCCTTGGCCTGTTGCGCACCGCCTTCCCGCCGCGGAAGTTCGGCATGGCCGTGGGCATCTGGGCCATGGTCTCCGCGGTGTCGACCGCGCTGGGACCGATCGTCGGCGGACTCCTCCTGGAGAACGTCTCCTGGGAGTCCGTCTTCTACATCAACGCCCCCATAGGCGTGATCGCCCTGCTGGTCAGCGCCGCCGTACTGCCGCAGAGCAAGAACTCCACGGGCTCCCAGCGCTTCGACGTCCTCGGGGTCGTCCTGCTGGCCGTCGCACTGCTGTGCGTGGTCTTCGGCGTCGTCAAGGGAGAGACCTGGGGCTGGGCCTCCGCCGGCACGCTCGGGTGCGCCGGTGCGGGTGTGCTGCTCCTCGGCGTCTTCGGCTGGTACGAGACCCGCGTGGCGCATCCGCTGCTGCCGATGCGGCTCTTCCGCAGCCGGGCGCTGACCACCGGCACGGTCATCACCGCCCTGAACTTCTTCGTCATGCTCGGCGTGATCTTCTTCGTGATGCTGTACCTGCAGAACGTGCGCGGCTTCTCGCCGGTCGAGGCCGGTGTGCGCACCCTGCCGCTCAGCCTCGCCTCTCTGGTGGCCTCCCCGCTGGGCGCGGCGCTCACCGCCCGCTTCGGGCCGCGCCTGACGATGCCGCTCGGCATGCTGTTCCAGGCCGCCGCCGCCTTCTCCATGCTCACCTGGGACACCGGCTCGTCGTACGCCACCATGTGGCCGCCGTTCGTCGCGCTCGGCCTGGGCGTCGGCATGGTCCTCTCCGCCTCGTCCGACGCCATCGTCGGTCAGGCCCCCGTCCAGGACGCGGGCGTGGCCGGTGGCTTGCAGGCCACCGCCCTGCAGATCGGCGGCGCGCTCGGCACCTCTGTCCTCATCTCGCTCATCAGCAGCCGGGTCGGCTCGACGCTGACCGGCGAACTGACCGGCGCGGGCGTCCCGGAGCCCGTGGCGACCGGGCTCCACAAGGCTCAGGACGCGGTGTCGATGGGCGCGGCCCCGGTCTCGCCCGACATGCCCGCGCAGTTGAGGTCGGCGGTCGTGGAGGGCAGCAGTCAGGCGTTCATGAACGGTGTGCACACGGCCGTGACCGTGACCGGAGTGCTCTGTCTGCTGGGCGCCCTCGGTGCGGCGGCGGGACTGCGGCGCACCACTGCCTCGCGGCACTAGGGGCGGGCGCGGGTTCGCGAGAAGGGCGAAGGCACCGAGGGCCAGGGCGACCCTGCCGTCAGGCGCTGGCGGCGGATCGCGCAGCTGGTGATGCGCAGGCCCGTCGTCGTCGCGGTC
>NZ_JBFALJ010000041.1:0-52637 GCF_040660195.1 Streptomyces sp. NPDC050147
GTCCCGCCTGTGCTCTGTCGTTCCAATCCCCCCGCCCCCCCCCACCCCCTTTGGGGCGTCAACCCCCCAGCTGAGGTGATCCCGCCCTACGGCGTTTCTGGAACCAGCGACAGATCGCGACAGATCAGCGCAGGTCGTCGCGGTTCGCGGCCTCCGACTCGGCCTGCTTGGCCTGGACCTCGGGGTCGAGGGCGTCCTGACCGCTGCCGTCGACCGAGGTCAGCGGCGTGCTGTCGGGGACCTCCGTCGCGGCCGGCGGCTCGACGAGCCAGTCCGGGTTGGCCTGCTTGTCCCACCACTTCCAGGCGGCGACCGCACCACCGGCCAGGACGCCCAGGACCACGAGGCCCTTGGCGAGACGCCCGGCGCGGGCCCGGCGGTTGTGCTTGCGGGCCAGCCGCTGGATCTCCTTGGGCGTGACCTCGCCGCGCAGTGCGGCGAGCGCGGCCGTACCGCGGGACGCGGCCTGGTCACGGACGGGCTGAGCCGCGGCCATGGCGTGCTCGATCCGCGGCTTCGAGTAGTCGGCGGCCTGCCTGGCCGCCTTACGGGTCTGCTTGGCAGCCTTACGGGTGCGCAGAGCGGCTTCGTGCGCGGCGTAGTCGACCTTCGGCGGCACGTGTGCACGGGCCTGCTCGATGCGTGGGCCGACATGAGCGCCGTACTGGGCACGGGCTTGCTCGGCGGCCTGCGACACCTTGGGCGCGAGGCGGGCACGGCTTTCGTGCGCGTACTGGACGGCCTGCTCCTTGGCCGTTCCGGCGTAAGGGGCCACCGCCTCCGCGGCATGCCGCACGCTGTCCCTAGCCGAACCGGTCGCGGCGCGCACGCTGTCGATGCGGGTCACAGGATCCTCCTCCTCGGTGGCTTATAGGTATGTCACCTTTCCACCCTTTCAAGGATCATGCCTTCCGGATGGCTCCGAGGCATGACGCAGCCGGGCATCCGGGTGCGATCATTCTGATCAAATCGGTACAAGGGGATTGCTTTGCCGACAATGCCACGGATCGCCGTGGCGCGCGCCCAATCGGCGGCTACTCGTCGCAATCCGGTCCGTGGGAGGATCGGGAGGTCACAGAAGACAACGGAAGGCAGACCGTGGCCGAGCAGCTTTACGCCACCCTGAAGACCAACCGAGGCGACATCGAGGTGCTGCTGCACCCCAACCACACGCCGAAGACGGTCAAGAACTTCGTCGAGCTCGCCCAGGGCGAGCGCGAGTGGGTTCACCCGGAGACCGGTAAGAAGACCACGGACCGGCTCTACGACGGCACGGTCTTCCACCGCGTCATCAGCGGCTTCATGATCCAGGGCGGCGACCCGCTGGGCAACGGCACGGGCGGCCCCGGATACGAGTTCGAGGACGAGTTCCACCCCGACCTCGCCTTCGACAAGCCGTACCTGCTCGCCATGGCCAACGCCGGGCCGGGCACCAACGGCTCCCAGTTCTTCGTGACGGTTTCGCCGACTGCCTGGCTCACGCGCAAGCACACCATCTTCGGCGAGGTCACGGACCCGGCGAGCCAGAAGGTCGTCGACGAGATCGCTGCCACGCAGACCAACCCGCGCACCGACCGCCCGGTGAACGACGTGGTCATCGAGTCCGTCGTCATCGAGACCCGCACCGCCTGACACCGGCGCACGCCGCGAGGGAACCAAACCGCCCCGCCCATCCGTAAGGAAGGGCGGGGCGGTGCGTTCGCTACGCGCGCGTAGCTGTGCCTTCGTACGGACATTGAGGGGACCCCATGGACCAGGCACCAGGCAGCCCGCAGGGGCCACAGGACGCAACGAACCTGCCCGGCTGTTACCGGCATCCGGACCGCGAGACCGGCATCAGCTGCGCCCGCTGCGAGCGGCCGATCTGTCCGGAGTGCATGATCAGCGCTTCGGTCGGCTTCCAGTGCCCCACGTGTGTGCACGAGGGGTCGGGCACCGGGCACGCACCCGCGGCGAACCAGCCGCGGACCATCGCCGGTGGCTCGATCGCCGCGGACCCGCGGTTGGTCACCAAGATCCTGCTCGGCCTGAACGCCGCGGTGTTCATCGCGGTCCTCGCCGTGGGGGACCGCCTGGTCAATGAACTGGTCCTGATCGGGGCATGGCCGCCCGCGCCCTGGGTGCCGACCGAAGGCGTCGCCGAAGGTCAGTGGTACCGCCTGGTCACGTCGATGTTCACGCACCAGGAGATCTGGCACATCGCGTTCAACATGCTCGGCCTGTGGTGGCTCGGCGGCCCCCTGGAGGCAGCGCTCGGCCGCGCCCGCTATCTCGCGCTGTACGTACTGTCCGGCCTCGCGGGCAGCGCGCTGACCTACGTCGTGGCCGACCCGGATCAGGCCTCGCTCGGGGCCTCCGGGGCCATTTTCGGCCTGCTCGGCGCGACCGCGGTCCTGATGCGGCGCCTGAACTACGACATGCGGCCCGTCATCGCGCTGCTGGCGCTGAACATGCTTTTCACCTTCACCTGGAGCGGCATCGCCTGGGAGGCGCACGTCGGCGGCCTGGTCGCCGGTGTCGCGATCGCGTACGGGATGGTGCACGCTCCCCGCGAGCGGCGGTCGCTCGTGCAGTGGGGGACCTGCGCGGCGGTGCTGGTCCTGGTTCTCGTGACCGTGGTCGTCAGAACTGCTCAGCTCGTCTGAAGATCCGTCTGACGCTCACAGTTGGCGTCCGATGGCCAAGGTTGTCCACAGCGTGTGCCCGTGCTTGTGCATTCCGTGTGGAACAACAGTGCCCCTTGTCCCTGACCTGGGTTTCCCCAGGAAGGACAAGGGGCCTGTGCGGTCTTGCGGGCGATCAGGCAGTCATACCGGCGTCAACACCGAGAGGGTTATCCACAGATCGTCTTCCTTTTCCCCAGCCGAAGCCGGAATGTGGATAGCGCTGTGGATAACTCAGGGCAAGGCTTGCGCGCGGCTCCCGTGGAGCTCCCGCGGGGGTCGCGCTACTTCCACTGTGTGGAGACGCCGAACCCCGCAGCGATGAAGCCGAAGCCGACCACAATGTTCCAGTTGCCCAGCGGGTCGATCGGCAGCTTGCCGTCGGTGACGTAGAAGACGACGATCCAGGCGAGCCCGATGAGGAACAACGCGAGCATCACCGGAGCCACCCAGCTACGGCTGGTCAGCTTGATGGTCGTCGCCTTCTTCGCGGGCGGCGTGTAATCGTCGGCGGCCTTCTTGCGGATCCGTGACTTCGGCACGAGGGTCTCTCCTGTCGATACGGGGAGCTGAGCCCTCCCCCGGGCGTCCGTTAGCGTAGTGCTTCCGCGGCGCTGAAGGAGATAAGGGTACGTTGAGCAATTCCGCCGACTTCCCCACAGGCCCGGGTCGCCGTCCTCGCCGGCGGCCCGTCCGGTTGCTGACGGCCGCCGTTTTCGCGCTTGCCGGCCTCATCTTCTTCACCAGCTTCAACACGGCCAAGGGCACGAACATCCGCACCGACGCCTCCTTGCTGAAGCTCTCCGACCTGATCGAGGAACGCAGCCACAAGAACGGCAAACTGGACGAGTCCAACGGATCGCTGCGCGAGGACGTCGAGGCGCTGGCCGAGCGCGACAACGGCGGCACGAAGGCCGACGACGCGCGGCTCAAGGCCCTGGAGACGAACGCGGGCACCAAGAAGCTCAGCGGTGAGGCGCTCTCCGTCACCCTCGCCGACGCCCCGCCGAACGCCACCGCCAAGCTCCCCGGCTACCCCGAGCCCCAGCCCAACGACCTGGTCATCCACCAGCAGGACCTCCAGGCCGTGGTCAACGCGCTCTGGCAGGGCGGCGCCAAAGGCATCAAGGTCATGGACCAGCGGCTCATCTCCACCAGCGCCGTCCGCTGCGTGGGAAACACCCTGATCCTCCAGGGCCGCGTCTACTCGCCTCCGTACAAGGTGACCGCGATCGGCGACCCGGAGAAGCTCAAGACGGCGCTCGCCGCCTCCCCGGAGATCCAGAACTACATGCTGTACGTGAACGCGTACGGCCTCGGCTGGAAAGTCGATGACGACGGGGCGATGACTCTTCCCGGCTACTCGGGCACAGTGGATCTCCACTACGCGAAGCCCGTGGAGTAAGCCGCTGGGGGAGCCTGTGTCGGTGCGAGTGCTCGTCAGGACGTTCAGCGAACTGTGCATCACCATCGGCACCTTGATCGTGCTCTTCGTGGTGTACGTCCTGTTCTGGACCGGCGTGAAGGCCGACAGCGCCATGGACAGCCAGATCGACACACTGCAGGACCAGTGGGCGCGGGGATCGGTGCCGGCGCATACGGACGACGCGCCTTCGAAGACGTCCTCCCCGAAGAAACCCGGTCCCTACGAGGACGGCAAGCCCTTCGCCGTCATGTACATCCCGCGGCTTGGTTTCACGTGGAACAAGCCGGTGCTCGAAGGCACCGGCACCGAGACCCTCAAGAAAGGCCTCGGCCACTACGGGGACACCGCGCAGCTCGGACAGCGGGGAAACTTCTCCGTGGCGGGCCATCGCCGCACGTACGGAGACCCGTTCAAGGACTTCCCGAAGCTACGGCCGGGCGATCCCGTGGTCCTGACCGACGGCACCACGTGGTTCACGTACCGCATCGGCAACAAGCCCTACAAGACGCTGCCCGGCGACACGGGGGTCATCGACGCGGTCCCGCGCAAGTCCGGGTACGACGGACCGGGCCGTTACCTCACCCTTACGACCTGCGAGCCAGAGTGGGGCCACAGCCACCGGTTGATCGTCTGGGCGCACCTCGACGCCACCCAGCCCGTCGAGGCCGGGAAACCGGAGGCACTACGCCGTTAGTCTGGTGCCGTACGGCTACGGAAGGGACGGCATGTACGGCTGGATCTGGCGGCATCTGCCGGGAAACGCATGGGTTAGGGCGCTGCTTTCGCTGGTGCTCGTCTTCGCTGTGGTCTACGTGCTCTTCCAGTACGTCTTCCCCTGGGCCGAACCGCTGCTGCCCTTCAACGATGTGACGGTGGACGGCCAGTGAGTACCGAAGAGCGCCCGCGCCGCATCCTGGTCGTCGACAATTACGACAGCTTCGTCTTCAACCTCGTCCAGTACCTCTACCAGCTGGGCGCCGAGTGCGAGGTCCTGCGCAACGACGAGGTCGAGCTGCGCCACGCACAGGACGGCTTCGACGGCGTCCTGCTCTCGCCGGGGCCCGGCACGCCCGAGCAGGCGGGCGTCTGCGTCGACATGGTGCGGCACTGTGCCGCCACCGGTGTGCCCGTGTTCGGTGTCTGCCTCGGCATGCAGTCGATGGCGGTGGCGTACGGCGGAGTGGTGGACCGTGCGCCGGAGCTGCTGCACGGCAAGACGTCTCTGGTGGCCCACGAGGGCAAGGGCGTCTTCGCGGGGCTGCCGTCGCCGTTCACCGCGACGCGCTATCACTCGCTCGCCGCCGAACCGGCCACGGTTCCCGCCGAGCTGGAAGTGACCGCGCGTACGGAGGACGGCATCATCATGGGCCTGCGCCATCGTGAACTGCCCGTCGAGGGCGTGCAGTTCCACCCCGAGTCGGTGCTCACCGAGCACGGCCACCGCATGCTCGCCAACTGGCTGGTGGAGTGCGGGGACGCGGGAGCCATCGGCCGGTCGAGCGGGCTGGCCCCGGTGGTGGGCAGGGCCACGGCGTGACCGCGTTGCGCCCCGAGCGTGATTCCTCCGGAGTTCCGTACGACGACGATCAGTACGCGTCGTACGGGGAGCCTGGGGCATTCGATCAGCCCGGGGCGTTCGAGGCGGCTGTCGATCACCTTGCCGATCCGCTGACCGATCCGCTGCCGGGGCAGCATCCTTCGCCGTGGTTCCGCAGTGGGCCCGCCGAGCCGGCGCCGCAGCCCACGCCTGAGCCGGTGCGGCCCCAAAAACAGGAGTGGTACGACCACGAGGAGTACGCCCGCGACTGGCAAGTGGAGCAGCAGCCGCAGGAACCGACGTACGAGGAGCTGTACGGCGCGTACGCCCCGCGGCGACCCGCGCCGGTGTACGAGCCGCTTCCGGAACCCGCCCGGCCTCAGGTCGACGACGAGACGGTCGGCCTGCGTACGTCGGACACCCGCCGAATAGTCGAGCCCGAGCCGGAACGTCCCGCGGAAGGCAGGGCCGCCCGCCGCAAGGCCGCCAAGAAGGGCGCCCCGCGCTCTCCGAGCGCCTCCAGCACCGCCGGCGCCCCGCCGGGGCCCGCCGCCCCCCTCTCCCGCGTGGAGGCCCGTCGCGCCGAGCGTGCGCGCAAGCCCTCCCCGGGTGCCGTGGTGAGCCGGGGGCTCGGCGAGCTGTTCATCACCGTCGGCGTCCTGATGCTCCTCTTCGTCACGTACCAGCTCTGGTGGACCAACATCCGCGCCCACCATCAGGCCAACGGCGCTGCCAGCGACCTCCAGGAGAAGTGGGCGAAGGGCAAGGGCAAGCCGGGTGCCTTCGAACCCGGGCAGGGCTTCGCGCTCCTGCACATCCCTCGCCTCGACGTGGTCGTGCCGATCGCCGAGGGCATCGACAAGTCGAAGGTCCTGGACCGCGGCATGGTCGGGCACTACAACGAGGGCGGCACCAAGACGCCCATGCCGGACGCGAAGACGGGCAACTTCGCGGTCGCCGGGCATCGCAACACCCATGGTGAACCGTTCCGTTACATCAATCAGCTCGAACCGGGCGACCCCATCATCGTCGAGACGCAGGACAAGTACTTCGTCTACAAGATGGCGAGCATCCTGCCGCAGACCCAGCCCAGCAACATCGCGGTGATCGGGCCCGTCCCGCCGGGGTCGGGCTTCACCAAACCGGGCCGGTACATCACACTGACCACCTGCACCCCGGAATTCACGAGCAAGTATCGAATGATCGTCTGGGGCAAGATGGCCGAGGAACGACCGCGCAGCGAGGGCAAACCGAGCGCGCTCGTCAACTAGCACGGTGAGAACGGGGCAGAACCAGTGGCAGCCACGACCGACCACGACGAGGAGCGGGCCGAGGAGCGGGCCGAGGAGCAGGCCGCGGGGCAGGCCGAGTCGCCCGCGCCCGTGCGCAAGCCGCGGCCACGGGGGCGAGGCCCCATCGCCACGGCGGTCACCGTCTTCGGCGAACTCCTCATCACCGCCGGCCTGGTGCTCGGCCTCTTCGTCGTCTACTCCCTGTGGTGGACCAACGTCGTCGCGGACCGCGAGGCGCACAAGCAGGGCGACAAGGTGCGCGACCGCTGGGCGGGCGGCCCGGGGAACCTGAACACCAAGGACGGCATCGGCTTCCTGCACGTGCCCGCGATGGGCAACGGCGACATCCTGGTCAGGAAGGGCACCAGCAACAAGGTGCTCAACCACGGTGCCGCGGGCTACTACGAGGACCCGATCAAGTCCGCTCTCCCCCAGGACAAGGAAGGCAACTTCACGCTGGCCGCGCACCGCGACGGCCACGGCGCGAAGTTCCACAAGATCGACAAGATCAAGAAGGGCGACGCGATCGTCTTCGAGTCCCGGGACAAGTGGTACGTGTACAAGGTGTACTCGATGCTTCCCGAGACGTCGAAGTACAACGTGAAGGCCCTGGACCCCATCCCGAAGGAATCGGGCGCGAAGAAGCCCGGCCGCTACATCACGCTGACGACGTGCACGCCGGTCTACACGTCCAACTACCGCTACGTGGTGTGGGGCGAGCTGGAACGCATCGAGAAGGTCGACAACAAGCGCACGCCGCCCGCGGAGCTGGACTGAGCCCTCCCGCCGACGGAGCTGGACTGAGCCCTGCGGCACCGCACACGAAAGAGCCCCGGACACCGCCTGCTGAGCGGGGTCCGGGGCTCTTCTCGGTTACGTGCCGCGGGGGCTAGTCGTCGTTGTCGCGGGAGAAGCCTGAGCCGCCTCCGAGGAAGCCGCCTCCGTCCCCGCCGTTCCCGCCGCCGTTGTTGCCCTGGTTGCCGCCTGCCGTGGTCAGGTTGATCGCGGTGTCGGGTGCGACCTGCTGGCCGGCGGGCGGATCCGAGAGGACGACGAGGGCGTCGTCCTCCTGCGGGCCCGTGATGGTGCCGACCGTCAGACCGGCGTCCTCGATGGCCTTGCGGGCGTCCTTGAGCTTCTGGCCGGTGAGGGCCGGCACAGTGGCCTGCTCCTGCTCGGCTTCCTTGGCGACCTTCAGCGTCACCGTGGAACCGGGATCGGCCTGGGTCTGCGGGGCGAGGCTCTGCGAGATGACCTTGCCGGCCTCGACGGAGTCGCTCTCTTCTTCCTCACACGTACCGACGAGCTCATTGGTCTGCAGCTGGGCCTTGGCCTCTTCGCAGGTCTTGCCGGTGACGTCGGGGACCACAGATTTCTCGGCCGCCTTGGCCACCTCAAGGGTGATCTTGCTGCCCTTTTGCACCTCGGTGCCGGAGACCGGGTCCTGATCGAGAACCTCGCCTGGGGTGCCCGAGGACTCCACAGGCTTGGTGTCGACCTCGAACTGGTACTTGTCGCTCTCCAGCTTCTCCGTGGCGGCGTCGACGTCCAGGCCGATGACCTTCGGCACCGCGACCTTCCGCGCCCCCGTGGAGACCACCACCGAGATCGTGTCGCCCTTGCTGACCGTCGCGTTCGCGCCCGGGTCCTGGGAGCAGATCTCGCCCCTCGGGTACTTGTCGCACGGCTTGCGCTCGGAGGCGTCGAGTACGAGGTCGACGTTCTTGGCGGACTTCTTGGCGTCCGCGAGCTTCTCGCCGACGAAGTTCGGGGCCTTGATCGAGTCGTTGCCGCCACCGCCCCCGGTGAACGCCCACTTCCCGATCAGGATCGCGCCCACCAGGACCAGGAGCCCCGCGAGGACCAGCAGAATCGTGGAAGTGTTGCTCTTCTTCTGGCGGCGACGCGAGTGATCGTCGTAGCCGTCGTCAGGGCCGCCGACCGGCGGCATCATCGACGTCTGGCCGCCGCCGTTCTGCGGGCGCAGCATCGCCGTCTGCTGGTCGTCCGGGTGGCCGCCGTAGCCGACCGCGCCCATGGCGGCGGTGGCCGCGACGGGCTGGCCGTCGAGGCAGGCCTCGATGTCGGCGCGCATCTCGTCGGCCGACTGGTAGCGGTAGTCCGGGTCCTTGGTGAGGGCCTTCAGGACGATCGCGTCCATCTCCGGCGTGATCTCGCCGTCGAAGACGCTCGGGGCCTGGGGCTCTTCCCGTACGTGCTGGTAGGCGACCGCCACCGGGGAGTCCCCGACGAAGGGCGGACGCACCGTGAGGAGCTCGTAGAGCAGGCAGCCCGTCGAGTAGAGGTCGGAGCGCGCGTCCACCTGCTCGCCCTTGGCCTGCTCCGGCGAGAGGTACTGCGCGGTGCCGATGACCGCGGCCGTCTGCGTCATCGTCATGCCGGAATCGCCCATGGCACGGGCGATGCCGAAGTCCATGACCTTGACCTGGCCGTTGCGCGTCAGCATGACGTTCGCGGGCTTGATGTCGCGGTGGACGATGCCGTTGCGGTGGGAGTACTCAAGGGCCTGGAGGATGCCGATGGTCATCTCCATGGCACGCTCGGGCAGCAGCTTGCGCCCGGAGTGCAGCAGCTCACGCAGGGTGGAGCCGTCGACGTACTCCATCACGATGTACGGGATGGAGACCCCGTCCACGTAGTCCTCGCCGGTGTCGTAGACCGCGACGATCGCAGGATGGTTGAGCGAGGCGGCCGACTGGGCCTCGCGGCGGAACCGGGCCTGGAATGACGGGTCGCGCGCGAGGTCAACGCGCAGCGTCTTCACCGCCACGGTGCGTCCGAGGCGGGTGTCGTGCGCGAGGTAAACCTCCGCCATCCCGCCCCGGCCGAGCACCTGGCCCAGCTCGTACCGCCCGCCGAGGCGACGCGGCTCTTCCATAGCTAATCCAGCCCTCTCCGTCAGTCCCGACCGCACCTTTGTGTGGTCCGGCGGTGTGCTGTCCGGGCATACGGTACCCGGCTCGCCTTACGTGACCCGGCCGCCACCGTCACCCGATACAGGACCGGTATCGCAACGTGCACTGATGTGAAGAGGCCGTGACGGGGGTCACTTCTTGCTGTCGAGAACCGCCTTCATCACGTCCTTGGCGATCGGGGCGGCCAGACCACCACCGGAGATGTCGTCGCGGCTCGCGGCACTGTCCTCGACGACCACGGCGACGGCCACCGGCGAACCGGAGTCGGTCTTGGCGTAGCTGATGAACCAGGCGTACGGGTTTTCGCTGTTGTCGACGCCGTGCTGGGCCGTACCCGTCTTGCCACCGACGGTGACGCCGGGGATCTTGGCGTTGCGGCCGGTGCCGTCGTTGATGACCGTCTGCATCATGTCCTGGAGCTTCTGGGCGTTCTCCTCGGAGAGCGGACGGCTCATCTCCTTGGGCGCGTGCTTCTCGATCACGTCGAGGTTCGGCGCCTGCAGTTCGCTGACCATGTACGGCTCCATCAGCTTGCCGTCGTTGGCGATGGCCGACGCGACCATGGCCATCTGCAGCGGCGTCGCGGCCGTCTCGAACTGGCCGATGGAGGAGAGCGCGGTCTGCGGACGGTCCATCTCCTTGGGGAAGACGGAGGCGTTCGAACGGACCGGCACGAACTGCTCTTCGTTGAAGCCGAACTTCTCGGCCGTCTCGAGCATCTTGTCCTTGCCGAGGTCCGAGCCGATCTTGCCGAAGACGGTGTTGCAGGACACCCGCAGCGCCTCGCGCAGCGTGGCGTTCTTGCAGGGGATGTCGCCCTCGTTCTTCAGCGGGGTCTGCGTGTCGGGCATCGTCCAGGGCAGCGGCGACTTGGTCGGTGCGTCGATGTCGTTGTACAGGTCGTGCTCCAGGGCCGCCGCGGCGGTGACCGCCTTGAAGGTGGAGCCGGGCGGGTACGTCTCGCGCAGGGCGCGGTTGAGCATCGGCTGGTCTTTGTCCTTGTCCAGCTTCCCGAACTGCTCGGCTTCCTCGTTCGTGTTGCCCGCGAAGGTCGAGGGGTCGTACGAAGGAGCGGAGGCCAGCGCCAGGATCGCGCCGGTCGACGGGTCGAGCGCGGCGACCGCACCCTTGCCGAGACCCTTCAAGCCGTTGTACGCGGCCTTCTGGGCGGCGGCGTTCAGGGTCGTGACGGCGTTGCCGCCCTCCTTCTTCTTGCCCGTGATCATGTCCAGGCTGCGGGTGAAGAAGAGCCGGTCGTCGTTGCCGGTGAGGATGCCGTCCTCAAGGGACTCGATCTGCGTGGCGCCGATGCGCTGCGAGGCGAAGCCGGTGACGGGTGCCCACATGGGCCCGTTCTTGTACGTCCTCTTGTACTTGAAGTCACCGCTGCCGGCCTCCTTGGAGCCGGTGATGGCCTTGCCGTCGACGATGATGTCGCCGCGCGGCTGGGCGTACCGCTCGATGGAGACCCGGCGGTTCTTGTCGTGCTTGGCCAGGGTGTCGGCCTGTACGTACTGGAGCCAGTTGTCCCTGGCGAGCAGGGCGAGGACGAGCAGCCCGCAGAAGACGGCGATCCGGCGCAGGGGCTTGTTCACGGTCGGACCACCTGGGTCATCTCGGCGTCGGGGTTGGGGGCGGGGGCCGGCGCGGGGCGTCGTGCGGTGTCACTGATACGGATGAGGATGCCGATGAGCGCCCAGTTGGCGATCACGGAGGAACCGCCGTTCGCGAGGAACGGCATGGTCATACCGGTCAGCGGGATCAGACCCATGACGCCGCCGGAGACGACGAACACCTGGATGGCGAAGGCGCCGGACAGGCCGATCGCCAGGAGCTTGCCGAACGGGTCACGGGCGGCGAGCGCCGTACGCACACCGCGCTCGACGATCAGCCCGTAGATCAGCAGGATCGCCATGACACCGGCGAGCCCCATTTCCTCGCCGAAGGTGGCGAGGATGAAGTCGGAGTTGGCGGCGAAGCCGATCAGGTCGGAGTGGCCCTGGCCGAGGCCCGTGCCGAGCACACCGCCCGAGCCGAACGCCATCAGGGACTGGGCGATCTGGTCACTGCCCGTGGAGGCGATGACGGCGTCGGAGAACGGGTTCAGCCAGGCGTCCACACGCTCCTGCACGTGCGGCTCGAACGTGGCCACACCCACGGCGCCGACGGAGGACATCACCAGACCGAACACGATCCAGCTGGTGCGCTCCGTGGCGACGTACAGCATCACGACGAACATGCCGAAGAACAGCAGCGACGTACCGAGGTCGGTCTCGAAGACCAGGATGAGGATGGACATCGCCCAGACGACGATGATCGGCCCCAGGTCACGGCCTCGCGGCAGGTAGAGCCCCATGAAGCGGCGGCTGGCCAGGGCGAGCGCGTCGCGCTTCACCATCAGATAGCCGGCGAAGAAGATCGCGATGACGATCTTCGCGAACTCACCGGGCTGGATGGAGAAACCGGCGACGCTGATCCAGATCCTGGCGCCGAAGATGTTCATGCCGAGGCCCGGCACGAGCGGCAGCAGCAGCAGAACGAGGGCCGCGACCATCGAGATGTACGTGTAGCGCTGCAGGACACGGTGGTCCTTGAGCAGCAGCAGCACGCCCACGAAGAGCGCGATGCCGATGGCGGAGTACATCAGCTGCTTGGGCGCGGAGGGGCTGAAGGAGCCGGTCGCCGCCTTGGCGAGGCCCTGCAGCTTCTCCGACTGGTCCAGGCGCCAGATGACCACCAGACCGAGGCCGTTGAGCAGCGTCGCGAGCGGCAGCAGCAGCGGGTCCGCGTAGGGCGCGAACCTGCGCACCACGATGTGGCCGACGGCAGCGAGCAGGCCGATACCGCAGCCGTAGCCGAGCATGCCGGAAGGCAGTTCGCCGTCGATCGCGAGGCCCACGTTGACGTAGGCGAACAGCGGGATGACGACGGCGAACGCGAGGAGCGCGAGCTCGGTGTTGCGCCTGCTCGGCGCCCCGATCGCGCCGATGGTCGACGTGTGTGTAGTGCTACTGCTCATGGCGTGCAAAGGCCCCCAACGGCTGCTTACTGCTTACCGCACAGTGGGACCAGCTTCTCCTCGTCCTCGGAGAGGCTGGGGCCGGGTGTGGGAGTCGGTGCGGTCGTGGACTTGTTCTTGTCGGTCGAGTTGTTCGTGTCGTTCGTGTCGTTCTTGTCCGCCGGATCGGTCGGATCGTCGGTGGGGGCCTTGGCCGCCAGGCCGGTCGTGCCGCCCGCCTCGCCCTCGCCGGGCTTGGCGTTCTCGCGCTCGGCCTCGCGGCGCTTGGCGTCCTTCTCGCAGGCCGAGGCCTGCATACTGAGCTCCTCGATCTTGCTCTTGGCGTCGTCGAGATTGCCCTCGGGGATGGTCCCCTCGACCTGCTTGCGCTGGTACGGCGGCAGGTACTTGAGTTCGATCTTGGGGTAGTTCTCCTCGACCTTCGACAGGCTGACCCACGCCAGATCCTGGTCGATGCCGCGGTACAGGGCGACGTTCTCGTCGTTCGTGCCGACGTAGTACTGGGTCTGGGTCCAGCGGTAGCCGCCGTACAGGCCGCCGCCGATGACCGCCAGGGCGAGCACGGTGTAGAGCGATCTCTTGAGCCACTTGCGGCCGCCGCCGGGCTTCACGAAGTCCTCGTCGCTGAACGCTCCGAAGCTCCCCTCGGGCACGTACCCCGTCGTGTCTCCGCTCCCGGGCGGCCCGAAGCCGCCTCCGGAGGGCTGCGGCGGCACGGGGCGGCCGAGACCGGACGCGCGGCCCGCGGGCGTCTGCATGGCGCCGTCGTCCTGCGCCTGGAGCTGGTTCTCGGCGACAGCGCCGACGACCACGGGGGTGTCGGAGAGCTGTCCCGCGAGGGTGTCGCCGCTGTCGATGTCCAGGACATCGGCGACGATCACCGTGATGTTGTCGGGGCCACCGCCGCGCAGCGCGAGCTGAATGAGCTCCTGCACGGTCTCCTGGGGGCCCTGGTAGCTCGCGAGGGTGTCCTCCATCGTCTGGTGCGAGACGACGCCGGACAGACCGTCCGAGCAGATCAAGTAGCGGTCGCCGGCGCGGACTTCACGGATCGAGAGGTCCGGCTCGACGTGCTCACCACTGCCCAGCGCGCGCATCAGCAAGGAGCGCTGCGGGTGGGTGGTGGCTTCCTCTTCGGTGATGCGGCCCTCGTCGACCAGGCGCTGCACCCAGGTGTGGTCCTGGGTGATCTGCGTGAGGACGCCGTCCCGCAGGAGATAGGCGCGCGAGTCGCCCACGTGTACGAGACCGAGGCGCTGCCCCGTCCACAGCAGCGCGGTCAGGGTCGTCCCCATGCCCTCGAGCTGGGGGTCCTCCTCGACCATCAGGCGCAGTTGGTCGTTGGCGCGCTGCACGGCGGTGCCCAGCGACGTGAGGATGTCCGATCCCGGTACATCGTCGTCGAGGGTGACCAGCGTCGAGATCACCTCGGAGCTGGCCACCTCACCCGCGGCCTGGCCCCCCATGCCGTCGGCGATCGCGAGCAGACGCGGACCGGCGTAACCGGAGTCCTCGTTCCCCTCCCTGATCATGCCTTTGTGCGATCCGGCGGCGAAGCGCAAAGACAGACTCATGCGCACCTCGCCCGTCGGCTCCGGGTACATCCGCACGGTGCCCACCCTCCGGTCGGGAGCGCGCTGGCGTCCAGTGTGTGGACCGCGTCGGCTCGCTCGCTCCGCTCGCTCATTGTCGTACTACTTCCGCAGCTCGATGACGGTCTTGCCGATGCGGATCGGCGCGCCCAGCGGAACGGGCGTCGGGGTGGTGAGTCGGGTCCGGTCGAGATACGTGCCGTTGGTGGACCCGAGGTCCTCGACGATCCACTGGCCGTCACGGTCCGGGTAGATCCTGGCATGCCTGCTGGACGCGTAGTCGTCGTCCAGCACGATCGTCGAGTCGTGCGCCCGGCCCAGCGTGATCGTCTGGCCCTGCAGGGCGACCGTCGTGCCCGCGAGGATCCCTTCGGATACGACCAGCTTGCTGGGGGCGCCACGGCGCTGCCGCCCGCCGCCCTGCTGCTGGCGCTGGGGAGGTGGAGTTGCCGCCGCCTGCTGTTGCTGGCGTGCGGCCTGCTGCGGTCGCGCGTTCTCGCGGCGCGAGCCGCGCTGTGTGACGCGTGTTCCGAACAGGTCGCTACGGATGACCTGGACGGCCACGATCACGAACAGCCACAGAACGGCTAGGAAACCCAGCCGCATGACCGTCAGGGTCAGCTCTGACATTGCCCCCGCTTCACCCTTCGGCTTGCCGGTAAACGATGGTGGTTTGGCCCACGACGATCCGCGAGCCGTCGCGGAGCGTAGCGCGGGTGGTGTGCTGCCCGTCTACCACGATGCCGTTGGTAGACCCGAGATCCTGGATCGTCGAGGGCGTTCCGGTCCGGATCTCACAGTGCCGGCGCGATACGCCGGGGTCGTCGATCCGCACATCGGCGTCGGTGCTGCGTCCCAGCACCAGCGTCGGGCGGGAGATCTGATGGCGATTGCCGTTGATCTCGATCCAGCGCCGCACCTGCGCACCCGGAAGAGGTCCGGCGCCCGGCCCCTGAGGGCGGCTGGGCACCGGTGCGGGTCCGCCCGGACGGCCGCCGGGAGGCGGCGCGGCGGGCATGGGAGGAGCGCTGGAGGGCTGAGAGGGCTGTGGGTAGCCATAGCCACCCCCGGCGCCGCCCGCCGGAGGTCTGGCGGGGCCGCGGCCGGCTCCCGTGGGGGCCGAGGGCCCTGCCGGGGCGCTGTCAGGGCTCTGGGAGGTGCTGGACGCGAGCGTGCGACTGCGCACCCGGTACAGACCCGTGTCGAGGTCCTCAGCCTTCTCCAGGTGGACCTTGATGGGGCCCATGAAGCTGTACCGCTGCTGCTTGGCGTACTCGCGCACCATCCCCGAGAGCTCGTCGCCGAGCTGTCCCGAGTAGGGGCTCAGGCGCTCGAAGTCGGGCGCGCTGAGCTCCACGATGAAGTCATTGGGGACGACGGTCCGCTCGCGGTTCCAGATCGTCGCGTTGTTGTCGCACTCGCGCTGCAGGGCGCCGGCGATCTCGACGGGCTGGACCTCGGACTTGAACACCTTGGCGAAGGTGCCGTTGACGAGACCTTCGAGTCGCTGCTCGAACTTCTTCATGACTCCCATGGGGCACCTCCTCCGTCGTAGTCATCCTGGTACTGCTTACTGATCGTATCCACGCGCCGGGAAATCGGCTGGTTCCCCCTGTCCGCCCAGTCGATGAGTGTCGCCTCTCACAAGGCATGCCCGCACCAGGGTTCCGGGATCCGTCCGCGCTCCTCTCAGCCTCCTTCACCAGGGATCGTAGAGGGGGCCTCAAACCAGTGTCGCGCACCCGACTGCGGTGCTTCGCCGGGTACGGCGCAAGTCGGTCGGACGGACCTGGATCTCTCCGGATCTCTCCGGATCTCCTGGGCAGGTGCCCCCGAATACGGATGTGAACCCACCCCTGCCAGCGTGCTAATCTTCTGCATGTCGAAAGGCGCTCGCACCGAACAGTGTTCGCACCAAGTGGACCAAGCGGTGAGAGACCCAAGACAACACCCATGCGCGGGTGGCGGAATAGGCAGACGCGCTGGATTCAGGTTCCAGTGCCCGAAAGGGCGTGGGGGTTCAACTCCCCCCTCGCGCACCATGTGAAGCGGGTCTCCACCAGGATGAAAGTCCTGGTGGAGGCCCGCTTCTCGTGTTCGGGGTGGTTTTCCGGACGGTGTTCCGGGTGGGTTGCGCCACGGGAGATCACGGCGGAGGGGGCGTCGCGGTGAGCTATATCACTGCGGGGGCTCCTTGGGCCTCCGCGGCCAGGGCGGGGTGGCGGGGCGGGCGGTCAGAGCCGGGCGGCTGGGGCGAGGCCGGCGGCCGGTAGCCATGCGGCGTCGTGTGCGGCGTCGGTGGTGTGACGGCGGGCCAGTGCCACCAGGCCACCGCAGACCGCCATGGTCGCCAGGACGACGACGAAGAACGTGGAGCCGGTGGTCAGTCCGACCGCGTCGCTGAGGAACCCGGCCACGACCGGGAGGATGCCGGCCGGTACGTAACCCCCCACATTGAGCGCCGCGTTGGCCTCGGCCAGGCGTTGCGAGGGGACCGCGGCGTTGAGCAGTGAGAGGCCGCCGAGCTGACCCATGCCCTGGCCGGCGCCCGCGAGCACGGCCGCGGCGATCAACAGCACGACCGACGAGGTGTGCACGGCGGCCATCAGGGCGGCCATGCTGACCGTCGTACTCACACAAGCTCCTGCTCGACTCCGAGAGCTTCGACCACTCCTGCGGCTGGTTCGGACTGGCCCGGCCGAAGTCGTCACTCACCCACCACTTCCGCGCCCTTCGGGACGCGGGCCTCACTCGGCAGCGCCAGTACGGACCAGAGCGCCGCAGCCAGGTGCGGATCGACGATCTCAACGCGCGTTTTCCCGGACTGCTCGACCTGGTGGCCGCATGGGAGCCGACGGACGGGGCGGGGAAGGGAGGCGGCAGGTGAGGAACAGGGAAACCGGGGCGAGCAGGGAAGGAATCGAGGTTATCCACAGGCTCTGACGCTGCCCGGCCGCCGGGGGTACCTTCGATGTCAGGCGAGGCCCAAGAGGGTCGCCTGGGCGCGGGGGATGCGGGGGCGGGGCAATGGTCAGGGCGCGTATCGACAGTGTGAAGTCCGACAGTGATGCAGGGTCCGGCAGCGGTGCCGAGACCGGTAGTGGTGCGGAGTCCGGCAGTGGTGCGCAGTTCCGCGGCGAGAAGCCTGGGGGCGGGAAGTCCGCAGGCGTGAAGTCGGTGAGTGCTCGGCTTCCGTACGTGAAGGGGTTCGCGCGGTGGCCCTCGCAGCGGGGCGCGGAGGGTGTGGCTGCCTCCGAGGGTGCCGACGGGGCGGTGGTTCCGGTGGTTTCGCCAAAGCGGGAGGGCAAGGCGCTGCGGGCGCGCGTCAGCCGTGCCTCGCACGAGTGGTTCGTCGAGGACGACGGACGACCCGATCCGGTCGATGCCGTGCAGGAGACCAACCGCAGCAGGCTCCCCGAGCTCGCCCCGATCAGGACGGGCAGGATGGCCGCCTCGCCCTTCGCCTTTCTTCGCGGGGCCGCCGGTCTGATGGCGTACGACCTCGCACGGACCCCCGTGACGGGGATCGGCGCCCAGATATGCGGCGACGCCCACGCGGCGAACTTCGGCCTGTACGGGGATGCGCGGGGCGGGCTCGTCATGGACCTGAACGACTTCGACGAGACGGGGCACGGGCCCTGGGAGTGGGACGTGAAGCGGCTCGCTGCCTCTCTCGTGCTCGCCGGGCGTGAGGCCGGGGCGAGCGAGGACGTCTGCAGGGAAGCGGCGTTCGACGCGGTGGGGGCGTACCGCCGCACGATGCGGCTGCTCGCGAAGCTCCCTGCACTTGACGCGTGGAACGCCATCGCCGACGAGGAATTGGTCTCGCACACGGACGCAGTCGATCTCCTCGGCACCCTGGAGAGCGTCTCCGAGAAGGCACGGCACAACACGAGCGCCCGGTTCGCCGCCAAGTCGACCGAGCGCACAGAGGACGAGTCCGGCTTCGAAGGACGCCGCTTCGTCGACGCCCCGCCGGTGCTCCGGCGAATACCGGACGCGGAGGCGGCCGAGGTCGCAGCCGCCCTCGCGGACTATGTCGGCACGCTGTCCGAGGACCGACTGCCGCTGCTCGCGCGGTACGCGATCCAGGACGTGGCGTTCCGCGTCGTGGGCACGGGCAGCGTGGGCCTGCGGTCGTATGTGGTGCTGCTGCTCGACCACCGGGGCGAGCCGCTGGTGCTCCAGGTCAAGGAGGCACGGCCCTCCGCGCTGCTTCCGCATCTGCCCAGGGCGGGCTTCACGGCGCCTGAGGTCGCGCACGAAGGGCACCGGGTGGTGCTCGGGCAGAAGCGGATGCAGGTGGTCAGCGACTTCCTTCTGGGGTGGACGACCGTGGCCGGGCGGGCCTTCCAGGTAAGGCAGTTCAGGAACCGCAAGGGCAGCGTGGACCCCGCGGCGCTTGCCGCCGACGAGATCGACGACTACGGCCGGATGACCGGAGCGCTGCTGGCCCGCGCGCACGCGCACAGCGTCGACCCGCGGCTCGTCGCGGGGTACGTCGGCAAGAGCGACGAGCTGGACACGGCGATGGCGGCGTTCGCGGTGGCGTACGCGAACCGGACGGAGGCGGACCACGCGGAACTTGTGCGTGCGGTCAAGGAGGGGCGCGTGGCCGCGGAGGCGGGGGTGTGAGGGGGTAGGTGGGGGGAGCGGGGGTGGGGGAGGGAGGGGGAGGGGGAGGGGGAGGCCCCCGGTGTTTGCCGGAAGTGTGGGGAGAGGGCCCGGTGGCCTCCCGGCGCGGGGCTTGGCTGCCACGCATGGTGGCCTCGCGCGCGGGCCGTGGCTGCCGCTCGGTCGTGGTGGGGGCACGGTGGCCTAGGCTGGACGAGTGACGACCCCGGAAGCCGAGCCTACGCAGCCTCAGACGCCTGATCCCGATCCCGTGACCGCTGGTCGCGAGGGAAACCCTGACGGGGCGGCGGGGCAGGGTGGCGCGCGGCCGGAGGACCGCCTCGAGAGGGCGGTCCGGGCGGCCGAGCAGGCGCTGATCGAGTACGAGATCGCCGTCGAGACGTTCCGGGTCGAGGTGGAGAATTTCTCCCGGCTGCACCACCAGAAGCTCGGCCCGATGTACGCGCGCCTCGACGAGCTGGACGCCGAGATCGCCGAGGCCAAGGCCGCCCGTAGCGGTGACCCCGAGGACCTGCGTAAGGCGGACGAGGCCCGGGCGCGGGTCATGCCGATGCCGGGGGTCGAGGAGCTGTTCCACGGTTGGATGGACGGTGACGGTCTCTATCCGGAGGCCGCCGCGATGCTGACCGATCAGTCGGTGCGACCGCCGCAGCGGGTGCGGCCCAGCGACGAGGCCCGCAAGCTCTACCGTGAGCTCGTCCGTAAGTCCCACCCCGATCTGGCCCAGGACGACCAGGAGCGTGGCCGCCGCGAGGAGTTCATCACGCGGGTGAACGCCGCGTACGCACGTGGGGACGAGCCCCTGCTGCGGGAGCTTTCCGAGGAGTGGGCCGCCGGCCCTGTGCCCGAGCAGCAGTGGCCGAGCAAGAGCGAAGAGCTCTACGCCCGTCTTGAGTGGCTGTCCCAGCGCAAGGAGCTGCTCACGGTGGTCGCGCGGGAGCTGGAGGAGGGTGCGATCGGCGCGATGCTGCGGATGGCGCCGGACGATCCGGATCAGCTCCTCGATGAGATCGCCGAGCAGTTGCTCGCGCAGGTCACCGAGCGTGAGGCGGAGCTTGCGCGGCTGAGCGCCTAGCCGGTCGGGTAGCGTCGGACGCATGGCTTTCGGATCTCATGTGCCCACGGTCGGCGTCGATGACCTCACGAGCGGCGATTTTCTCCTTGACGTTCGTGAGGACGATGAGTGGCAGGCGGGCCACGCCGCGGGTGCGCTGCACATCCCGATGAGCGAGTTCGTCTCCCGCTACGGCGAGTTGACTGAGGCCGCCCCGCAGGACGGCAAGGTCCATGTCATCTGCCGGGTCGGTGGACGCTCGGCGCAGGTCGCCATGTACCTCGTCCAGCAGGGTGTCGACGCGGTGAACGTCGACGGTGGCATGCAGAGCTGGGAGGCCGCGGGCCGCCCCGTCGTCGACGACAAGGGTCAGCCGGGCGTCGTGATCTAGTTCAGCGGCGCCTGGAGCCCTCAGCCTGCCTGGGGTCTTCACCCGCTCCCCTCCACCCCTGAGCGTTCAGCCTTCGTACTTCACCCTTCCAGCTCTCAGCCGAGGGGGTGGGCGGCCAGTAGGTCGCCGAGTGTTTCCTCGTGCGCCGCTGCTGGGCCGAGGGACAGCTCCAGTTGTTTGGCCCATGCGTGGTACCGGTGCAGGGGGTAGTCGGTGTCGGATCCGAAGCCGCCGTGCAGATGTTGGGCCGTCTGTACCACCCTTCGTACGCCGTCCGATGCCCAGATCTTGGCGACGGCCACGTCTCCCGTGGCGGGTAGGGCGCCGCTCGCGCCGGTGCTGATGCGCCAGGCGGCTTGCCAGAGGGTGGCTTCCATGGCGCGCAGGTCGATGTAACGGTCGGCCGCCTGCACGGCAACGGCCTGGAATGTGGCGACGGGGTAGCCGAACTGTTCTCGTTTGGCGGTGTATTCGCTGGTCATGCTCAGGACGCTCTCACCGAGACCGAGTGCGAGTGCGCAGGTCCCGGTGGCGAGCAGGTCGCGCAGCCAGTCCCAGGCCCCGTCGTCCTGGATGACGTCGGCGCCACCGATCCGTACGGATTCGAGGCCGATCTCGCCGAGGCGTTCGCCGCTGGTGGACACTTGCTCGGCCAGGGCGAGGCCCTCGTGTTCGCGGGGGATCAGGGCGATGACGGTGCGGCCGGCCGATGTGTGGGCGGGGATCACGACGAGGTCGGCGTTCTGTGCCCAGGGCACGGCTGTCTGTGTGCCGTCGAGCAGCCAGTCGTCGCCGTCCTGGCGTGCGATGACGGCCAGTGAGGCGGGGTCGTGCCCGCTGCGGCCGTTGGCCGCGACGGTCAGGACGAGCTCGCCGCGGGCGGCCCTGGGCAGGATTCGCTGCTTCAATTCATCGCTGCCGTAGGTCTGTACGGCGTAGGCGGCGGCGCTGCTCTCCAGGAGTGGCACTCGGGCGAGTTTCTTCGCCGACTCGCGCAGGATGAGGCAGAGGGCGATGGCGTCCAGGCCCGCACCGCCGTGCTCGGGGTCGAGGAGCAGACTCAGCAGGTCGGATTCGGCGAGCTTGGCCCACAGCGCGCGGTCGAAGTCCTCGGCGACGGCGCCTGGTACGAGGGCGGGGCTCGGCACACTGTCGGGCGCGACGGAGGCGAAGAGTGCCTTCGCCGCTTCGGCTGCGGCCTGCTGTTCCTCGGTGAAGGTGAAGTCCACTGCTTGTCCTCCCGCGCACCGGCCCGGCGATTCTGTCTCTGCCCGTCCGCTGTTTCTGACGGGCCG
Organism: Streptomyces sp. NPDC050147; assembly: GCF_040660195.1. NCBI lineage: Bacteria > Bacillati > Actinomycetota > Actinomycetes > Kitasatosporales > Streptomycetaceae > Streptomyces > Streptomyces sp. NPDC050147. Next base: position 21,841 of record NZ_JBFALJ010000041.1, read on the forward strand.
TCAAGATAGAACAGGTTCTACGGGAAGGGAACACTGAAGGACGCTGTCGAGGGAGCGAGGCGGTGCTCAGCGGTCGAAGTCCAACTCCACCGTGTCCGTGGCCGGGTGGGACTGGCACGCGAGTACGTAGCCCGCCTCGGTCTCTTCCGGCTCCAGGGCGAAGTTGCGGTCCATCCGCACCTCGCCCGAGACCCGGAAGGCCCGGCAGGTCCCGCACACTCCGCCCTTGCAGGCGTACGGCGCGTCCGCGCGGTTGCGCAGGACGGTGTCGAGGAGCGATTCCCCGTCCTGGACCGGCCAGGTGCCGGAGCGTCCGTCGAGCGTCACCGTCACGGTGCTGTGCGCGGGGGCGGCCGTCGTGGCGGCGGGCGTGGGGGAGGTGAGGCCACCGTCCACGTGGAATATCTCCTGGTGGATGCGCTGACGCGGCACGCCGAGGCCGCGCAGTGTCTTCTCCGCGCCCTGCACCAGACCGAAGGGGCCGCACAGGAACCAGCCCGCGATCTCCTCGACGGGCAACAGCGCCGGCAGCAGAGTGCCGAGCCGCTCCGCGTCGAGCCGTCCGGAGTCGAGCCCCGACTGCTGCTCCTCCCGGGAGAGCACGGTGACCAGCTGGAACCGGTCCGGCCAACGGTCCTTGAGGTCGGCGACCTCTTCCAGGAACATCGTCGACGCGGCGGTGCGATCGCTCCGTATGAGACAGAACGTGGCCTGTGGTTCGCGTTCAAGGAGCGTCGTGACGATGGACAGCACCGGGGTGATCCCGCTGCCGCCGACCACGGCCGCATAGCGCCCGGGTGCCGGCTCCAGAGTGAAGCGCCCGGCCGGGGTCATCACCTCGAGGAGATCGCCGACGGCGACTTCCTTCAGGGCGTACGTCGAGAAGGCGCCGCCTTCGACGAAGCGCACCCCGACCCGCAGGGTTCGCGGCTCGGAGGGGCTTTCGGGGTGGGGCGCGGGCGCGCAGATCGAGTACGTACGCCGGATCTCGGCGCCGTCGGCGAAGCGGCGGACGGCGAGATGCTGGCCCGGCACGAAGCGGTACTCCTCGCGCAGGGCGGGGGGTACCTCGAAGGTCAGTGTCACGGAGTCGTCGGTGAGCCGCTCGACCGCCGCTACCCGGAGCTGGTGGAAGCGGGCCATCACAACTCCTTGAAGTGGTCGAAGGGTTCTTGGCAGGTGACGCACCGGCGCAGGGCCTTGCAGGCCGTCGACGAGAAGCGGCTGAGCAGTTCGGTGTCGGTCGAGCCGCAGAGCGGGCAGCGGACCGAGAGGGTGAGGGGTATCGGACCGCCGGTGCTGTGCGGGCGCGGGGGCGCGATACCGAACTCCGCCAGCTTGCGGCGGCCCTCGGCGCTGATGTCGTCCGTCGACCATGCGGGGGAGAGCACGGTGCGCACGGATATCTCCGCCATGCCGCGCTCACGCAGGACCTGCTTGATGTCGGCGGTCATGGCCTCTATGGCCGGGCAGCCGGTGTAGGTGGGGGTCAGCTCGACGTCGACCTTGCCGATGCCGCGGACGTGCACGCCGCGCAGTACCCCGAGCTCGGCCAGCGTGATGACCGGCAGCTCCGGGTCGGGCACGGAGCCCGCCAGGGCCAGGAGTTCTTCCTCGAGGGCGGTGGTCACCATGACGCCCCCGGATGGCTGCGGTGCAGGTGCTGCATTTCTGCGAGCATCGGGCCGAAGGATTCGGTGTGCAGTCCCTTGCGGCCCGCGCCCGCTGCCCAGGCGCCTTCCTGCGGGCCGGTGGGCACGGTCAGGGTGGCCTTCTCGATGAGGGCGGTCACCGATGTCGTCCACGTCGTGCGCAGGGCCGCCCAGTCGACGCCCGCGGAGCCGCCCTGGGTGTCCGCCGAGGTGTCCGCGTCGTCGAGGCCTTCCACCGGCTGGAACATCTCGCCGGTGAAACGCCAGAGCGCGTCGAGCCCGCGCTGCATCCGCTCGTGGCTTTCCGCCGTCCCGTCACCGAGCCGCAGCGTCCACTGCTCCGCGTGGTCCTGGTGGTAGGCGACTTCCTTGACCGCCTTCGCCGCCAGCGGTGCGAAGGTGCTGTCTCCGCTCGCCAACTGGCTGTACAGCACGGTTTGGTACGTGGAGAAGTAGAGCTGGCGGGCGATGGTGTGGGCGAAGTCGCCGTTCGGCTGCTCGACCAGCTGGAGGTTGCGAAAGGCGCGTTCCTCGCGGAGATAGGCCAGTTCGTCCTCGTCCCCGGCCAGGGAGAGCAGGACGCGGGCCTGGCCGAGCAGGTCGAGGGCGATGTTCGCGAGGGCGACTTCTTCTTCGAGGACGGGTGCGTGACCCGCCCACTCCCCCAGGCGGTGCGAGAGCACCAGGGCGTCGTCGCCCAGGGCCAGGGCGGTGGCGGTGGCTGCCGGGGCCAGTGGCGCGGTCACAGGTGCTTCACCCCGTCCGGGATGTCGTAGAAGGTCGGGTGGCGGTAGGGCTTGTCGCCCGCCGGTTCGAAGAAGGAGTCCTTCTCGTCGGGCGAGGAGGCGGTGATCTGGGTGGACGGCACGACCCAGATCGAGACGCCTTCGCTCCTGCGGGTGTACAGATCGCGGGCGTTGCGCAGGGCCATTTCCGCGTCCGGCGCGTGCAGGCTGCCCGCGTGGGTGTGGGAGAGCCCGCGGCGGGAGCGCACGAACACCTCCCACAGCGGCCATTCGGTCGAGCTGCTCATGCCTTCGCCTCCCCGTGCTTGGCGGCGAACGCCGCTGCTGCCTCGCGCACCCACGCGCCTTCTTCATGGGCGCTCTTGCGCTGGGTGATCCGCTGTTCGTTGCAGGGGCCGTTGCCCTTGAGGACCGCCCAGAACTCCGTCCAGTCGATCGGGCCGAAGTCGTGGTGTCCCCGCTCCTCGTTCCATACGAGGTCCGGGTCGGGGAGCGTGAGCCCGAGGGACTCGGCCTGGGGGACGCAGATGTCCACGAAGCGCTGGCGCAGCTCGTCGTTCGAGTGGCGCTTGATCTTCCACGTCATGGACTGTTCCGAGTGCGAGGACTCGTCGTCGGGCGGGCCGAACATCATCAGGGACGGCCACCACCAGCGGTCCACCGCGTCCTGCGCCATGGCGTGCTGGGCCTCGGTGCCTTGGCTGAGGGCGAGCAGTGACTCATACCCCTGGCGCTGGTGGAACGACTCCTCCTTGCAGACGCGGACCATCGCGCGGGCATAGGGGCCGTACGAACAGCGGCAGAGCGGGACTTGGTTCGTGATCGCGGCGCCGTCCACCAGCCAGCCGATCGCGCCGACGTCGGCCCACGTCAGCGTGGGGTAGTTGAAGATCGATGAGTACTTCTGACGGCCCGAGTGCAGTTTGTCGAGCAGCTCGTCACGGCTGGTGCCGAGAGTCTCGGCCGCGCTGTACAGATACAGGCCGTGACCAGCTTCGTCCTGCACCTTGGCCATCAGGATCGCCTTGCGCCGCAGGGACGGGGCGCGCGTGATCCAGTTGGCCTCCGGCTGCATGCCGATGATCTCGGAGTGGGCGTGCTGCGCGATCTGCCTGACGAGGGTGGCGCGATAGGCGTCGGGCATCCAGTCTCGCGGCTCGATGCGCTCGTCGGCCGCGACGGCGGCGTCGAAAGCCGCTTCGTGTGCCGTCGTGCGCGCGGCCTCGGCCGCCGCCCGGTCCGGCTCGGACCGGGCCGTCTGATGCTCGGCTGCTGTCGCCATCGCGGTCCCCCTCGACCTTTAGCTGGCTACCGACCGATCGTTCGGTTCGTGGAATTCAATGGTGCGGCTCAGCGCCATAAGGTGTCAACCCTGTGGATAACTTCACGGATGCTGTGCCTGACGCGCAGGCATGAGTACCGTTCCGCTGCGACGGGCGGTAGAGAGCCGTGTGACGGGCGGCCGAGGGGCGCATCACCGTGCGGGATCGGAATCGGGGCGGAATGGACGCGAACGACAACAACGCGCATGAGCCGTCGCCTCCGCCCTCACCCCCTCCCCCGCCCTTCGACGCCGTGCCCTCGCTCCCCGACGGCACCCCCGCCGCCCCGCCTCGCGAAAGCGGCCCCGCCGCCCCGCTTCCCGACGGCATCACGGCCGCCCCGCCGGCCCCGGCGCCAGGGGCGGCAGCGGTGGTGACCGCGCCCCGCACCGGCATCGCGGCTCTCTCCCCGCGCTACCAGGCGGTGGCCGCCCTCGCGCTCGCGCTCATCGCCGTCACGGCCTGTGTCCACGTCGGGATGCTCTTCCTCCACGTCGCCCCCGCCAACACCATGACCAAGCAGCACGGGCAGGCCGTCGACGACTGGATCTACCCCGAGTTCGAGCAGAACTGGAAGCTCTTCGCGCCCAACCCGATGCAGCAGAACATCGCGGTGCAGGCCCGCGTCGAGATCCGCACGGACAGCGGGTCGACCCGGACCACCGGCTGGTACGACCTCTCGGAGCGCGACGGCGCCGCCATCGACGGCAATCTGCTGCCCAGCCACACGCAGCAGAACGAGCTGCGCAGAGCCTGGGACTTCTACGTCGCCGCGCACGACGCGCAGAATCGTCCCCGCGGCCTGCGCGGACAGCTCTCGGAGCGCTACATCCGCCGCATCGTGATGATGCGTGTCGCGCGCGAGGAGCCCATGGGGCGGGGCGCCACGGTCGAGCGTGTCCAGGTCCGCTCCAGGACCACCAATGTGCCGGGCCCCGAGTGGAGCGACGAGAAAGTCTCGACGAAGCCGGTGATCCGCCAGCTGCCGTGGTGGTCCGTGACGCCCGACGACATGCCCCTCGGCAAGGCTCAGGGATCGGAGGTGGACGCCCGATGAACCGCTTCGGCCCGCTGCTCGGGCGCGGCATCGAGCGGGTCACCGCATCCGCCCTCGGCCCCTATCAGACCGCCGTGATCCGCATCGGATTCACCGCCACCTGGCTGCTCTTCCTGCTGCGTGAACTTCCCCACCGCCAAGAGCTCTACGGACCCGACAGCCCGTGGAGCTGGGACATGGCCCAGCAGCTCATCGCGGAGAACGACGCCTTCACGGCCCTGATGTGGTCCGACGGCCGTATCTGGTTCGAGGTCGTCTACGCGCTCGCCGTCCTCAGCAGCGCCCTGCTGATGCTCGGCTGGCGTACGCGCACGATGTCGGTGCTCTTCATGATCGGTGTGCTCTCGCTGCAGAACCGCTCCATCTTCATGGGGGACGGCGGCGACAACGTCATCCACCTCATGGCCACCTACCTGGTGTTCACGCGATGCGGCCAGGTCTGGTCGCTCGACGCCCGGCGGGCGGCACGCGCGCGTAAGGCGTCCGTCGACCAGGAGAAGACACCGGTCGAGTTGCCGAAGACCCCACAGCCGGCCGACAAGGCCGGGCCCGTGCTGTGGTGGATCCTTGGACTTGGCCTCTCCGTGGTGACGTTCATGGGGGAACTCAGCGGGGGCTGGCTGCTGGTCTTCTGGGGGATGTGGTTCGCGCACGGACTGTGGTGGGCCGTCGGACGGCGCGCGCCCGACGGCGAGGCGCGCAAACTGCTCGACGTCATCGTCAAGCTCGCGCACAACGCCGCACTGCTGGTGATCATGGCCGAGGCGTGTCTGATCTACGCGACGGCCGGCTGGTACAAGATCCAGGGAAGCCGCTGGCAGGACGGCACAGCCGTCTACTACCCGTTGCGCCTGGACTACTTCTCCCCCTGGCCCGCCCTGTCCGATCTGCTTGCCTCGCACGGCCTCATGGTGATGCTGGTGACGTACGGGACGGTCGCCGTACAGGTCGCCTTCCCCTTCACCCTCTTCAACAGGCGGGTCAAGAACGTTCTTCTGGCCGTGATGATCGTCGAGCACGCGGTCATCGCGGTCGTCCTCGGCCTGCCGTTCTTCTCGCTCGCGATGATCGCGGCGGACGCGGTGTTCCTGCCGACGTCGTTCCTGCGTCGCGTCGGCGGATGCGCGGCACGCGCGCGTGGAGCGCTGTTCTCGCGCTTGCCGCGCGGCGGCGCGGTGCCGGTGCAGCGCGGTACGGACGAGGAACCGGCCCCCAGATCCACCGAGCACGCGCGCGTAGGCTTCCCCTCATGAACGGGACGTACGTGGGATGAGCGGGACGCACCAGCGTGACTCGGACGGTGCCCTGCGTGCCTGGCGGGAGCTCGCCGAGACCTCCGTGCTCCTTGACGGTTTCCACGCCATCAAGCACGCGCTGCGCTTCCAAGCGCTCATCCCCGCGGCGCTGACCAGCGACAAGGCCGCTGTGCTCGCCCTCGCCGACGAGCTCGCGCCAGACGTGAAGGACCTTCTCGACGAGCTCCTCGTCCAGGTCCAGGACAGCGCCCTGCGCGCCCTCGTGCCACGTTTGCACCCCACGGGGGTGGCGGCTCTCGCGGTACGCCCTTCTCGCGAGGCCAACCTCGATGCGCTCACCCGCATGCCGAGGAGCGCCCCGGTCGTCGTTCTCGACGATCCCCGCAATCTGGGCAATGCCGGGGCCGTGATCCGGCTCGCGGCGGGGTTCGGGGCGACGGGAGTCGTCACGACCGGCACGCTCGACCCCTGGCATCCCACGGTCGTACGCGGTGGCGCGGGCCTGCATTTCGCCACGGCCGTGGAGCGGATGGACGTCTGTGATGTGCCGCCGGGGCCGGTGTTCGCGCTCGACGCGGAGGGCGAGGACATTCGCGCTCTCAAGCTGCCGGACGACGCCGTGCTGGCCTTCGGCTCTGAGCGAAGTGGCCTGTCCGCGCAGCTGCGGGAGCGCGCCGATCACTTGGTGTCCCTGCCGATGCGGGCACAGGTCTCCAGCTACAACCTGGCCACCAGCGTCGGGATGACGCTCTTCCACTGGTCGGCGGGCAGGCCTCCGGGCACGGAGGCCTGAACCCGCCGCCGGATGTCAGGCGTCCCTGCGGATCTCCACCACACGGAAGCGGTTGGCCACGAAGGCGCCGTCGCACAGGGCGGCGTTCGCGGCGGGGTTGCCGCCCGAGCCGTGGAAGTCCGAGAAGGCCGCCGTCTGGTTCACATAGACGCCGCCTGTGAGGTTCAAGGAGAGCTGGGCGCACTCCTCGAGGCAGGCCTCCTCCACGGCGCCGGACACCTCGTCCGACGTCGTGTACGCGCCGACCGTCATCGCGCCCTTGTCGCGCACCGTGCGGCGCAGCAGTTCCACGGCGTCCGAGGCCGAGTCGACCGCGACGGCGAAGGAGACGGGGCCGAAGCACTCGTTCAGATAGACCGCCTCGGCGTCCGGCTTCGCGCCGTCCAGCTTGACGATGACCGGGGTGCGGACCACGGCGTCCGGGAACTCGGCGTTGGTGATCTCCCGTGAGGGGAGGGCCACTTCGCCGAGTCCGGTGGCCGCCTCCAGGCGGGCCTTCACGTCCGGGTTGACCAGTGCGCCGAGGATGCCGTTCGCCCGGGCGTCGTCGCCGAGCAAGCCGTTCACCGACGCGGCGAGGTCGGACACCACGTCGTCGTACGACTTCGCTCCGGCGTCCGTGGTGATGCCGTCCCGGGGGATGAGTAGGTTCTGCGGGGTCGTGCACATCTGGCCGCTGTACAGCGACAGGGAGAACGCCAGGTTGGACAGCATCCCCTTGTAGTTGTCCGTCGAGTCGACGACGACCGTGTTCACGCCGGCCTTTTCCGTGTAGACCTGCGCCTGGCGGGCGTTTGCCTCCAGCCAGTCACCGAAGGCCGTCGAACCCGTGTAGTCGATGATCTTGATCTCGGGTCGGACTGCGAGGGTCTTGGCGATGCCCTCGTCCGGTCCCTCGGCGGCCAGGCACACCAGGTTCGGGTCGAAGCCCGCGTCGGCGAGCGCCTCGCGCGCGATGCGCACCGTCAGCGCGAGCGGGAGCACCGCCCGCGGGTGGGGCTTGACCAGGACGGGGTTGCCGGTGGCCAGGGAGGCGAACAGGCCCGGGTAGCCGTTCCACGTCGGGAAGGTGTTGCAGCCGATCAGGAGCGCGATGCCGCGTGCCACGGGCGTGAAACGCTTGTCCAGGGCGATCGGGTCCCGCTTGCCCTGGGGCTTGGACCACTCGGCGTTGTCGGGGGTGCGGGCCTGCTCGACGTACGCGTACGCGACCGCTTCGAGGCCGCGGTCCTGGGCGTGCGGTCCGCCTGCCTGGAAGGCCATCATGAAGGCCTGGCCGCTGGTGTGCATGACCGCGTGCGCCAGCTCGTGCGTGCGGGCGCTGATGCGCGACAGGATCTCCAGGCAGACCATCGCGCGCACTTCCGCGCCCGCGTCGCGCCAGGCGCGCATTCCGGCGCGCATGGCGGGCAGCAGCGTGTCGATGTCCGGGTGGGGGTACGTGATGCCCAGCTCGGGACCGTACGGAGAGACTTCCGCGCCTGTCCAGCCGTCCGTGCCCGGTTGGTCGAGATCGAAGCGGCTGCCCAGGAGGGCGTCGAAGGCGGCTTTGCCCTCGGGCAGGCTCAGGCTGCCGTTCTCTCCATAAGCCTTGGGGTGCTCGGGGTGCGGCGACCAGTACGCGCGCGTGCGGATCGTCTCCAGCGCCTGGTCGAGTGTGGGCCGGTGCGTGGCGATCAGCTGGTGCGCGGTGAGTTCGGCGGCCATATCGGACCAACTCCTCGTCGAGCCGGCTCTTCGTCGAGCCGGCGAGCTGGGCAGGGCAGTGCGGGAACGGACAGACAGAGCTAGAGTAACCGAACGATCGGTCGGGACAAGGGGGTCCGCCGAACCTGTGGACAACTTCTCGCCGGGCACCCCCGCACCCTCCGGCGGACACCTCGTGCGGGAGGATCGCGAGCATGACAGCACTCGAGCTCAGCAGCTCCGTTGCCGTGGTCGGCACCGGCACCATGGGGCAGGGCATCGCCCAGGTAGCCCTGCTGGCGGGCCACCCCGTGCGGCTGTACGACGCCGTGGAGGGCCAGGCGAAGACCGCGGCCGCCACGATCGCCGCGCGCCTTGACCGGCTCGTCGAGAAGGGCAGGCTCACCGCCGACGACCGGTCCGCCGCGGGGCATCGGCTCGCACCGGTCGGCAGCCTCGCCGAGCTCGCCGGGTGCGGACTCGTCATCGAGGCGATCCTGGAGCAACTGCCGGTCAAGCAACGCCTTTTCGAAGAGCTGGAAGAGATCGTCGCCGAGGACTGCCTCCTCGCCACGAACACGTCTTCCCTCTCCGTCACCGCCATCGCGGGCACACTCAAGAGGCCCGGCCGCTTCGTCGGCCTGCACTTCTTCAACCCCGCCCCGCTCCTCCCCCTCGTCGAGGTCGTCAGCGGCGCCGCGACCGACGAAACGGCCGCCACGCGCGCGTACGAGACGGCGCGGGCCTGGGGCAAGACACCGGTGCGCAGCGCGGACACTCCCGGCTTCATCGTCAACCGCGTCGCCCGCCCCTTCTACGCCGAGGCACTGCGCCTGCACGAGGAGCGGGCCGCCGACCCGGCCACCATCGACGCCGTCCTGCGCGAATCCGGCGGCTTCAAGATGGGCCCCTTCGAACTCACCGACCTCATCGGTCAGGACGTGAACGAGGCCGTCACCCGCTCCGTGTGGGAGTCCTTCTTCCAGGACCCCAAGTTCACACCGTCACTCGCCCAGCGCCGGCTCGTCGAGTCACGCCGCCTGGGCCGCAAGTCCGGCCAGGGCTGGTACGCGTACGGAGACGACGTCCCGCGTGCGGAGCCGCACACCGCGGCGCCCGCACCGGCCCCTGCGTCCGTCGCGGTGCACGGAGAGCTGTTCCAGGCGCGGGCCCTTGCCGGGCTGATCGGCGGCGTCGGGATCGACATCACGTACGGGGAGCCCCTCGACCCCTACTGCCCCGGCTGGATCGAACTGCCCAGCGGGGCGCGGCTCTTCCTTGCCGACGGCTCCGCCGCGGACGACACCGAGGCGCCGGTGATCCACTTCGATCTCGCGCTGGACTACGGGACCGCGACCAGGATCGCCCTGGCGCCCGCCGCGACAGTGGGCGACGCCCAGCTCCGCGAGGCCATCGGCCTCTTCCAGGCGCTGGGGAAGCAGGTCAGCGTCGTCGCGGACGTCCCGGGGATGGTCGTGGCCCGCACCGTCGCCATGCTCGTCGACTTCGCCCTGGACGCCGTCGCGCGCGGTGTCGCCGACAAGGAGGACGTCGACACGGCGATGCGCCTCGGCGTCAACTACCCGCGCGGCCCGCTCGCGTGGGGCGAGGAGCTGGGCGCCGGCTGGGTCCTCGACACCCTGGAGCGCCTCCATCTGGAGTACCCCACCGGCCGTTACGCGCCGTCCCAGGCGCTGCGCCGCGCGGCAGCGCGAGAGGACCACTCGTGACCACCACCAGGCGCGACACGTACACCCCGGAGACCCTCCTGACGGTGGCGGTCCGGATCTTCAACGAGCGCGGATACGACGGCACGTCCATGGAGCACCTCTCCAAGGCGGCCGGTATCTCCAAGTCCTCGATCTACCACCACGTCTCCGGCAAGGAAGAGCTGCTGCGTCGCGCGGTGAGCCGCGCGCTCGACGGGCTCTTCGGGATCCTCACCGAGGAGCACGCGCGCGTGGGCACCGCCGTGCAGCGCCTGGAGCACGTCACGCGGCGCACCGTCGAGGTGCTGATCGCGGAACTGCCCTACGTGACGCTGCTGCTGCGCGTGCGCGGCAACACGGACACAGAGCGGTGGGCGATGGAGCGGCGCAGGGAGTTCGACCAGCAGGTCGCCGACCTGCTCAAGGAGGCCGTGGCCGACGGCGACCTGCGCTCGGACGTCGAACTGCGTCTCGCCACCCGGCTGCTCTTCGGGATGATCAACTCCATCGCGGAGTGGTACCGCCCGGACGCCCGTGGCGCCTCGTCGGGCGAACAGGTCGCCGACGCCGTCGTGCAGCTGGCCTTCGCGGGACTGCGCAGCGGCAGCTGACGGATCAGCTCTCCGGATCGAGGTCGTCCTCCTCGAAGACCAGCAACGTACGTGTGCTGAGTACCTCGGGGATGGACTGCAGCCGGGTGAGGACCAGTTCGCGCAGCGCGCGGTTGTCCGGCGTGTGCACCAGCAGCAGTACGTCGAAGTCACCGCTGACCAGCGCGATGTGAGAGGCGCCCGGCAGCGTGCGCAGATGCTCGCGGACCGTGCGCCAGGTGTTCTGGACGATCTTGAGCGTGATGTAGGCGGAAGCGCCCTGGCCCGCTCGCTCGTGGTTGATCCGGGCGCCGAAGCCGCGAATCACGCCGTCGTCGATGAGCCGGTTGATGCGCGCGTACGCGTTCGCGCGTGACACATGGACGCGTTCGGCCACGGCCCGTATCGACGCGCGACCGTCCGTGTGCAGGATGTGCAGGATGTCGCGGTCGATCGAGTCCAGGGGACGGGGCAGGCCCTCCTGGCGGTCGCCGACCGGGTCTCGCGGACGGGGCAGGCCCTCCTGGCGGTCGCCGGGCCGGCCTTCCGGACGATCACCGTGAGGTCCGTCGGCCATTCGTTCAGATGCCATGTCCCCCCGCCTCCCTACCATGGACGTACTGCATCCATCCCAGGCTGTGCAGAACCGTTTGTCCACAGCCTGGAGGTGCCTGTAGCCAAAATGTGCCGACGACCGAACAATCGGTAGGTGAGGCGCCTCACATTGCCGCGCCTCTTTTGCCGCTCCCACGAGGAGACCGCTTCCACACGGAGGTGCCGACATGACGGTCATGGAGCAGCGGGGCGCCTACCGGCCCACCCCGCCACCCGCATGGCAGCTCAGGACCGATCCCGCGCCGCTGCTGCCCGACGCCGAGCCGTATCGCGTCCTGGGCACCGAGGCCGCCGGCAAGGCCGACGAGGAGCTGCTGGGCCGTCTGTACGCCCAGCTGGTGCGCGGACGGCGGTACAACACGCAGGCGACGGCCCTGACGAAGCAGGGCAGGCTCGCCGTCTACCCCTCCAGCACCGGCCAGGAGGCGTGCGAGGTGGCCGCCGCGCTCGTCCTGGAGGAGCGGGACTGGCTCTTCCCCAGCTACCGGGACACGCTTGCCGCGGTCGCCCGTGGCCTCGACCCCGTCCAGGCGCTGACCTTGCTGCGCGGCGACTGGCACACGGGGTACGACCCGCGCGAGCACCGCATAGCTCCCCTGTGCACGCCTCTGGCGACCCAGCTCCCGCATGCCGTGGGGCTCGCGCACGCCGCACGCCTCAAGGGCGACGACGTGGTCGCGCTCGCCATGGTCGGTGACGGCGGCACCAGCGAGGGTGACTTCCACGAGGCGCTGAACTTCGCGGCCGTCTGGCAGGCGCCCGTCGTCTTCCTGGTGCAGAACAACGGCTTCGCGATCTCCGTGCCGCTCGACAAGCAGACCGCCGCCCCCTCCCTGGCCCACAAGGCCGTCGGGTACGGGATGCCGGGACGCCTGGTGGACGGGAACGACGCCGCGGCGATGCACGAGGTGCTCGGCGAAGCGGTCTCCCGCGCGCGGGAGGGCGGCGGCCCCACGCTCGTCGAGGCGGTGACCTACCGCATGGACGCCCACACGAACGCCGATGACGCCACGCGCTACCGCGGGGACGCCGAGGTGGAGGCGTGGCGGGCGCACGATCCGATCCTGCTCCTGGAGCGGGAGTTGACCGAGCGCGGCATCCTCGACGAGGACAGAATGCGGGCGGCCAGGGACGACGCGGAGGCCATGGCGGCCGACCTGCGCGAACGCATGAACCAGGACCCTGAGCTCGACCCCATGGACCTCTTCGCTCACGTGTACGCCGAGCAGACGACGCAACTGCGCGAGCAGGCGGCCCAGTTGCGGGCCGAGCTCGAGGCCTCGGAAGAGAACGGCACAGACGGCGAGGAGATCGCGCGATGAGTACGGTCGCGGCCGAACGGGCCACCAAGAAGGCAGCCAAACCGGCCACCATGGCGCAGGCGCTCGGGCGCGCGCTGCGCGACTCCCTGGCCGATGACCCGGCCGTGCACGTCCTGGGAGAGGACGTCGGGGCGCTCGGCGGGGTCTTCAGGGTCACCGACGGACTCACCAAGGAGTTCGGCGAGGACCGCTGTACGGACACGCCGCTCGCCGAGGCGGGCATCCTGGGGACCGCCGTCGGCATGGCGATGTACGGGCTTCGGCCCGTCGTCGAGATGCAGTTCGACGCGTTCGCCTATCCCGCCTTCGAACAGCTCATCTCCCACGTGGCGAAGATGCGCAACCGTACCCGGGGTGCGATGCCGCTGCCCATCACGGTGCGCGTGCCCTACGGCGGTGGCATCGGCGGTGTAGAGCACCACAGTGACTCTTCCGAGGCGTACTACATGGCGACTCCGGGGCTCCATGTCGTCACGCCCGCCACGGTCGCCGACGCCTACGGCCTGCTGCGGGCCTCCATCGCCTCCGACGACCCGGTCGTCTTCCTGGAGCCCAAGCGCCTCTACTGGTCAAAGGCGGACTGGAACCCGGACGCGCCGCAGGCCGTTGAACCCCTGGGCAAGGCCGTGGTGCGCCGTCCCGGGCGCAGCGCCACGCTTCTCACGTACGGGCCGTCCGTGCCCGTCTGCCTGGAGGCGGCCGAGGCGGCGGTGGCCGAGGGGTGGGACCTCGAAGTGGTCGATCTGCGCTCTCTCGTCCCCTTCGACGACGAGACGGTGGCCGCCTCTGTGCGGCGGACCGGGCGCGCTGTCGTCGTGCACGAGTCGAATGGGTTCGGCGGCCCCGGCGGGGAGATCGCCGCTCGTGTCACCGAACGGTGCTTCCACCACTTGGAGGCGCCGGTCCTGCGCGTCGCGGGATTCGACATCCCGTATCCGCCGCCGATGCTGGAGCGGCATCATCTGCCGGGCGTGGACCGGATCCTGGACGCGGTCGCGCGGTTGCAGTGGGAGGCGGACAGCTGATGGCGCCCGGTCTGAATGTGAACAGCCTTGAGTTCAAGCTGCCCGATCTCGGTGAGGGGCTCACGGAGGCGGAGATCGTCCGCTGGCTCGTGCAGGTCGGCGACGTCGTCGCGGTGGACCAGCCCGTCGTCGAGGTGGAGACGGCCAAGGCGATGGTGGAGGTGCCCTGCCCGTACGGAGGCGTGGTGACGGCCCGCTTTGGCGAGGAGGGGGCGGAACTGCCGGTGGGGGCGCCGCTGTTGACGGTTGCCGTCGGCGCGCCGGCCGGGGCGGCGGACCTGTCTCACGCTCCGGAGGAGCCCGCGGAGCGTGCCCTGCGGGCCGCCGCCGAGGAGTCCTCCGGCAACGTACTGGTCGGGTACGGCACGGCGGCTGCGCCCGCGCGACGCAGGCGGGTGCGGTCGGCCGGGTTCGTCACGCAGCCGGCGTCGGAGTCTGCCGCGCGGCCCGCACCGCAGCGTGTGCCACGGGACAAGCACTCCCGGCGACAGGAGCCCGCCGGGCATGCGGCCGTGGCGGGTGGGGGCGCCGCCCTTGCGCGCCCCGAGGGTCCGATACCGGTGATCTCACCTCTCGTACGCAAACTGGCCCGCGAGAACGGCGTGGAGCTACGGTCGCTGACGGGCACGGGCCCGGACGGGCTGATCATGCGGGCCGACGTGGAGAGCGCCATGGCGGCGGCGCGGACGCCCGCGGACGCGGCTTCGAACGCGGACGCGGCCCCGCTCGCAACCACATCCCCGGTCGCGACCGGAGCCCCGGAGGCGGCCAGAGTCGCGGAGGAACGCCTTCCGCTGACCGGCATCCGCGGCCTCGTCGCGGACAAGATGTCCCGCAGCAGGCGCGAGATACCGGAAGCCACTTGCTGGGTCGACGCCGACGCGACCGAACTGCTCGCGGCGCGCGCCGCGATGAACGCCTCCGTGAAGGAGGGGGCCGGCCAGAAGATGTCGCTGCTCGCGCTGTTCGCCCGCATCAGCGTGGCCGCGCTGGCCCGTTATCCGATGCTCAACTCCACGGTGGACATGGAGGCGCGCGAGGTGGTCCGGCTCGCCGACGTCCACCTCGGTTTCGCCGCGCAGACCGACCGAGGTCTGGTCGTCCCCGTGGTGCGCGACGCGAACACGCGGACCACCGAATCGGTCAACGCCGAGCTGATCCGGCTGACGGAGTCGGCGCGGGACGGGAAGCTGACGCCGGGGGAACTGACGGGCGGCACGTTCACGTTGAACAACTACGGGGTGTTCGGGGTCGACGGTTCCACGCCGATCATCAATCACCCCGAGGCCGCCATGCTCGGCGTGGGCCGGATCGTGCCCAAGCCGTGGGTGCACCAGGGGGAGTTGGCGGTGCGGCACGTCGTGCAGCTCTCCCTCACCTTCGACCATCGGGTGTGTGACGGAGGCACGGCGGGCGGGTTCCTGCGGTTCGTGGCGGACTGCGTGGAGCAGCCCGCGATCCTGCTGCGGTCGGCGTGAAAAGGCCGGGGGCGGCGGTGGGAGCGACGGGGCTGTGATGTGAGTCTGCGGACGGTGGTGATGTGAGACCCCGTACAGAGGGGTGGCATTGATCCTTCGTGCGCCCATACTCGAGGGATGACCGCGCAGAGGGCTCCGGGTGGCGCCGAATCCGCCGCCTCGGACGCCGCCCCGTCCGATGCCGATACCGATGCCGATGGCGCGCACGCCGCTCCGTCCGATCTCCCGTACGCCGCTTCATCCGATGCTCCGTCCGATGCCGCGTACGCCTCCCCGTACGACGCCGTGGTGCTCGCGGGCGGCGGCGCCAGGCGGCTCGGCGGTGCGGACAAGCCGGGCCTGCGGGTGGGCGGCCGCTCGCTGCTCGACCGGGTGCTCGGCGCGTGTTCCGGCGCGGACACGACCGTGGTCGTCGCGGGGCCCCGTCCCACGGCCCGCCCCGTGGAGTGGGCGCGCGAGGAACCCGCCGGCGCGGGTCCGCTCGCCGCGCTCGACGCGGGGCTGCGGCGTACCGGCGCCGAGCAGGTGGTGGTGCTCTCCGCCGATCTGCCGTTCCTGGAGGAGCGGACGGTCGGCCGCCTCCTCGGCGCGTTGCGGGAGAGCGGCGCGGACGGCGCGGTCCTGAGGGATCCCGGCGGCCGGGACCAGCCGCTGGTCGCGGCCTACCGCAGTGCCGCGCTGAACCGTGAGATCGCGAAGCTCGCCGCCGAGCAGAATGGTCTGACGGGACTTCCGCTGCGGTCCCTCACCGCGCGGCTCGAACTCACCCGGGTCACCGACGCAGTAGCGTCCTTCGACTGCGACACCTGGGACGACATCGCGGCCGCTCGGGCCCGCATCAGGGAGCATGGGCACGTGTTGGATGAATGGATTTCCGCAGTCAAGGACGAACTGGGCATCGAGCTCGACGTCGACACGGGCTTGCTGCTCGACCTCGCCCGCGACGCCGCACACGGCGTGGCCAGGCCTGCGGCTCCGCTGACCACCTTCCTGGTGGGGTACGCGGCGGCACGGGCCGCGCAGGGCAGCGGGCCCGAAGCGGTGGCCGATGCGGCGCGCAAGGCGGCGGCGCTGGCCACGCGGTGGGCGCAGGAGGGCGGCTCCGACGCGGGGCCCGGCGGGGCGGTGCCTGGTGCTGCCCCGGAGGCGCCCCTTGACGCGACCCCCGACGGAAAGCCGACCGCCGCGCCCGACACGACGTCACGGAACGCTCCTGACGCGACGCCGGATGCCCGCCCCGCCCCCGGGCAGAGCGTGACGAACGAAACGCGGCCGGACGCCCGCCCCGACGCGACGTCACGGAACGCTCCCGACGCGACGCCGGACGCCCGCCCCGCCCCCGGCCAGAGCGCGACGAACGACATGCCGCCGGACGCCCGCCCCGCCCCCGGGCAGAGCGTGACGAACGACATGCCGCCAGACGCCCGCCCCGCCCCCGGCCAGAGCGCGACGAACGACATGCCGCCAGACGCCCGCCCCGCCCTCGGCCAGGACGCGCCGGACAGCACGCGGCCGGATGCCGGATGAGTGGGCAGCCTGTGCCGGATGCCGAGCTCGATGAGGCTCTCGCCCTGGTGAATGATGACCACGGCCGCAGGACCGGCAGGCGCCCCGGCGCCGAGCCCGTCGGCGGCGCACCCCGAAGCGCGCCGGACGACACCGCGCCCCGGCCCTCGTGCGCGCCCGTCCCCACGCCCACTGCCTCCGCCGCGCCGCGCCCCGGCGAGCAAGGGCCGACACCGCCGAACGGCGGCGGATCCGCAGGCGCCGAGAACCAAGCCCCCGGCAGCCGGCCCGAGCACCGCGACATCACCCCCTGGCCCGTCGCCCGCACCGCTGCCGGGCGTGCCCCGCGGCCTGCGTCCTCCGCATCCGTGCCCGTCACCGTCCCCCTGGGGCAAGCGCTCGGTCTCGTGCTGGCGGCGCCCCTCGTGGCGCTCACCGATCTGCCCCCGTTCGACACCTCCGCGATGGACGGCTGGGTCGTCGCGGGGCCCGGCCCCTGGGACGTTCAGGCCGACGGGATTCTCGCCGGGCACGGGCGGCCGGAACCGCTCTCCGACGGGGAAGCCGTGCGGATCGCGACCGGGGCGCGGATCCCGCAGGAGGCCACCGCCGTCATCCGCAGCGAGCACGGCCTCACCGACGACAAGGGGCGGCTGCACCCCCGGCGTGATGTCACTCAAGGGCAGGACATCCGCCCACGTGGTCAGGAGTGCCGTTCCGGTGACCGGCTCCTGCCGCCCGGCGCCCTGGTGACCCCGGCGGTGCTCGGCCTCGCGGCGGCCGCGGGGTACGACGAACTGCCCGTGGTCCCCCGCCCAAGCGCCGAAGTGCTGATCCTCGGGGACGAGTTGCTGACCGAGGGACTCCCCCACGAGGGGCTCATCCGGGACGCGCTCGGGCCCCTGCTGCCGCCCTGGCTGCGCTCGCTCGGCGCGGACGTCATCGCCGTACGCAGGCTGGGTGACGATGCCGAGGCGCTCCACCAGGCCCTCACGAGCTCCGCCGCCGACCTCATCGTCACCACCGGCGGCACCGCCTCCGGCCCGGTCGACCACGTCCACCCCATCCTGCGCCGCATCGGCGCCGAACTCCTCGTGGACGGAGTCGCGGTCCGCCCGGGGCACCCCATGCTGCTCGCCCGCATCCGCCCCGATCAGCACCTCGTGGGCCTGCCCGGCAATCCGCTGGCCGCGATCTCCGGCCTGCTGACCCTGGCCGAGCCCCTGCTGCGTACGCTCTCGGGGCGCCCCGCTCCGTCAACGTACACCGCTGTTCTGCGCGAGGACGTGCACGGACACCCGCACGACACCCGTCTCGTCCCCGTCTCCCTCAGCGCCGACCACGCCGTGCCCCTGCACTACAACGGCCCGGCGATGCTGCGAGGCATCGCGGTGGCCGACGGGCTCGCGGTCGTCCCGCCGGGCGGCGCGCGGCGCGGTCAGGAACTGGAGGTCCTCGACCTCCCGTGGGCCGGACCCGACCCGCACACCGACACGGCCGGGGAGTGTTTCACGTGAAACTTCCCGGCCACGACGCCATCGCCCGCAACCCCGACGAACACCTCGTCACCCACCGGATCAAGCTGCCGCGCCAGATCGTCGAGCGGCCCCTGAGGCAGGTCGCCAAGCGACTCCTCATGGCGCTCGCGGTACTCGCCCTGACGACCTTCATCGTCTGGATCGACCGCGACGGGTACCACGACAACTCCGACAACCGGCTCGACTTCCTCGACGCCGCCTACTACTCCACCGTCACGCTCTCGACCACCGGTTACGGCGACATCGTGCCGTACAGCGACAGCGCGCGGCTCTGCAACATTCTCCTGATCACGCCGTTGCGCGTGCTTTTCCTGATCATCCTGGTCGGCACCACTCTCGAAGTGCTCACGGAACGTACGCGCGAGGAATGGCGTCTGAACCGCTGGAGGTCCAACTTGCGTGAACACACCGTCGTCGTCGGCTTCGGCACCAAGGGGCGCTCGGCGATCCAGACCGTCTGTGCGACAGGTCTGAAGCCCGAGCAGATCGTGGTGGTCGACCCGAGCGCGAAGGTCGTCGACGCCGCCACGGCGGAGGGGTACGCGGGCGTCATCGGCGACGCGACGCGCAGCGACGTGCTGCTCCGTGCCGAGGTGCAGCGCGCCCGGCAGATCATCATCGCGACCCAGCGGGACGACACCGCTGTCCTGGTCACGCTGACCGCCCGGCAGATGAACCGCGGGGCGAAGATCGTGGCCGCGGTGCGTGAGGAGGAGAACGCCCCGCTGCTTCGCCAGTCCGGCGCCGATGCCGTGATCACCAGCGCCAGCGCGGCGGGACGGCTGCTCGGTCTCTCCGTGCTCAGCCCCAGCGCGGGCATGGTCATGGAGGACCTGATCCAGCAGGGCAGTGGGCTCGATCTCGTCGAGCGGCCGGTGATAAAGGCCGAGGTGGGTCTCGGCGTCCGGGAGACGGACGACCTGGTCGTCAGTGTCGTACGAGGTCATCGCGTGCTCGGGTACGACGATCCCGCCGTCGGGAAGCTGCAGTTGATGGACCGCCTGATCACCATCGTGCGGGCGACGCCGACGTCACCGATGGCGCCCGACGCCCGGTCGAGTCCGCCGCGCGGAGGCCTGCGGACGTAGTCGGGCCGAGTCGAATCCGCCGCGCGGAGGGTCTGCGAACGTAGTCGGGCCGACAGGAAAGCGCAGAGAGTAGCCTCGCCCGCATGCATGCGATCACGATCCCCGAAGCCGGCGGACCCGAAGCGCTCGTATGGGCCGAGGTCCCCGATCCCGTACCCGCCGAGGGCGAGGTGCTGGTCGACGTCGTGGCCAGCGCCGTGAACCGCGCCGACCTGCTCCAGCGCCAGGGCTTCTACAACCCGCCACCCGGATCGTCGCCCTATCCGGGCCTCGAATGCGCGGGCCGTGTCACCGACATCGGCCCGGGTGTCTCCGGCTGGAAGATCGGCGACGAGGTGTGCGCGCTGCTGGCCGGCGGCGGCTACGCCGAGCAGGTCGTCGTCCCCGCGGGACAGCTGCTGCCCGTGCCCGACGGCGTCGACCTCGTCACGGCGGCCGCGCTGCCCGAGGTGACCTCGACCGTCTGGTCCAACGTCTTCATGATTTCCCACCTCCGGCCCGGCGAGACGTTCCTCGTGCACGGCGGCTCCAGCGGTATCGGCACCATGGCGATCCAGCTGGCGAAGGCCGTCGGCGCCAAGGTGGCGGTCACCGCGGGCACCAAGGAGAAGCTGGACTTCTGCCGGGAGCTCGGCGCGGACATCCTCATCAACTACCGCGAGCAGGACTTCGTCGAGGAGATCAAGAGCGCCACGGACGGCGCGGGCGCGGACGTCATCCTCGACAACATGGGCGCCAAGTACCTGGACCGGAACGTACAGTCCCTCGCCACCAACGGCCGTCTCGCGATCATCGGCATGCAGGGCGGAGTCAAGGGTGAGCTGAACATCGCCACGCTCCTCGGTAAGCGTGCCGCCGTCACCGCCACCTCCCTGCGGGGCCGTCCCGCCGAGGAGAAGGCGTCGATCGTCGCGGCGGTGCGCGAGCACGTGTGGCCGCTGATCACCACCGGCCACGTGCGCCCGATCGTCGACCAGACGGTCCCGATGAGTGACGCGGCTGCCGCCCACCGCGTCCTGGAGGAGAGCAGCCACATCGGAAAGGTGCTGCTCGTCCGCTAGCCGCGCCCGCGGGTCGACCGACCGCGCCCCCCGCCCCTTCGGGCGCGGGGAACGGAACTCAAGATGCCGGACAAGCGTCACCATGTGACGCTTGCTCCAGCTTCAGTGATCTCTGCTTCAGTGATCTCTCCGACCCGGTAACGGGAGGGAGTCGGCGCGGTGACTCCATGGCTTCGCCCCTTGTTGATCCTGACGGTGCTGATGGCCGTCTCCCCCGTCTCCCTCTCGTACGCGGCCTCGTACGCGGCCGAACCCTCTCCCCGTGAGAGCCGCGCCGGAAGCGTCCCCGGCGAAGGGCGTGCCAGGCCCGGCCGGGATGAACCCGCGCCGTCGGTCGCGGCGTCCGAGCCGCCCCGCAGGCCACCCCGGCAGATCCCCACGCCCGCCGCCACCCCGCCCCCCGCGGTGCGGCCCCAGGACCCCCAGGACCCGGCGACCACCGCCTCCGACGCCACCCGGCGGACGGCCACCGGACCCGTCGTACCCGCTCCGCGCGTCCTGCCGCTGGGCAGCGGCCTGGTGCTCATCGGCCTCGGTCTCGGGTTCTTCGCCGTGCGGATGCGGCGGAGCTGAAAAGGAGGACGGTCTGACACGTCCGGCCCCTTCGTACACGGTGGATCAGCGGCAAATGGGGGCACCACCGATGTGTGATGTACGGGTGCGAGAGAATGGCGGCATGGAGATGCCGAGGAACGAAAGGTCGCCCGAGAGCCCGCAGGTCCTGGTCGTGGGCCAGGACGGAATGGCACTCGGCGGCGGCGGAGACGACGAATCCCGCGAGGTCCCGGTGACGGACATGGTCGAACAGCCGGCGAAGGTCATGCGGATCGGCAGCATGATCAAGCAGCTGCTCGAGGAGGTGCGGGCGGCACCTCTCGACGAGGCGAGCCGGGTGCGGCTCAAGGAGATCCACGCCAGTTCGGTCAAGGAGCTCGAGGACGGTCTCGCCCCCGAGCTCGTCGAGGAACTGGAGCGTCTCTCCCTCCCCTTCACCGACGACGGAGTACCCAGCGACGCCGAACTGCGCATCGCGCAGGCCCAGCTCGTGGGCTGGCTCGAAGGGCTCTTCCACGGGATCCAGACGGCCCTGTTCGCACAGCAGATGGCGGCGCGGGCGCAGCTCGAATCGATGCGGCGCGCGCTGCCGCCCGGTGTGGGCGGCGGGGAGGACGAAGAGGACGGCGGCATCGCGGGGCGGACCGGAGGGCCTTACCTCTAGGCGGTAGCCGGACGGCAGTTGGACGGTAGCCGGATACGACGACGTGAAGGGCCCGGTCACGAGGTGACCGGGCCCTTCACGTCAGATGCTGCCGCTGACCAGGCTGCGGCTGATCAAGGCTGCGGCTAATGCGGCCGGTCAGGCCGGGTTGCCCGTGGAGAGGGTGAACTCGATCTCCACGTCGTCCGGGTCGATGTCGGAGCCTTCCTTGGGGGACTGCATCATGACCGTGTCCTTCCCATAGGTGTTCTCGTCCATCGTGCGCTTGTCGAACTGCCAGCCGGCCGCCTGCAGGCACTTCTGCACCGAGCGCCAGTCCCTGAACGTGAAGTCAGGGACCTTGATCTTGTTCTCGTCGTTGTACGCCGTCTCGGGTTCGGTGCACTCTTCGGTCTCGATCGTCTTCGACCGGTCCGGCCCCCGGTACCCCGCCACCGGCGCACTCGACTTCTTGCCCTTGGCTTCCTTGCCGCCGTCGTCCCCGCCGCTCAGCGACACCGCCGTGATCACACCGCCGATGGCGAGCAACGCGACGACGATCGAGCCGACGATCACCGGCATGTTCCGCTTGCCGCCGCCCGAGCCCGATCCGCCGCTCTGTGCAGACGTCTGCGCCGGCTGCGGCGAGAGCGTGTACGGGGGAGGGGTCTGCGAGGCCTGAGGGGCGTACGCGTTGGTGGGCGCCGGGGTCGGGTAGCCACCCTGCTGCGGGTAGCCGTAGCCCGGGGTCACGGGGTTCGGCGCCGGGGTGGCAGGGCCGTACGGACCCGGCTGGTACGGCGTCTGGACGCCGCTCTGCTGCGGGAGCGAGGAGTCGACCGGCGGGAAGACCGCGGCGCCGACGCCCGCGCCGCTCGCCGTCTGGGCGCCCGGCACGATGCTCGGCGCGGCAGCCTGCAGGGACTGGGCGACGCGCAGGCACTCGTCGCGCATCGCCTCGGCGGTGGGGAAACGCTCGTTGGGGTTCTTCTTCAGCGCGCGGGCGACGATCGCGTCCACCGCGGGCGGCAGCGAGCGGTTGATCGAGGACGGAGCGACCGGCTCCTCCTGGACGTGCGCGTACGCGATGGCCAGCGGTGAGTCCGCCTCGAAGGGCAGCCGCCCGGTGGTCAGCTGGAACAGCATGATGCCGACGGAGTAGAGGTCGGACCGGGCGTCCACGCCGCGGCCGAGCGCCTGCTCAGGGGAGAGGTACTGGGGGGTGCCGACGACCATGCCGGTCTGCGTCATGGAGGTGACGCCGGACTGCATGGCGCGGGCGATGCCGAAGTCCATGACCTTGACGACGTTGCGCTTCGTCATCATCACGTTGCCGGGCTTGATGTCGCGGTGGACCAGGCCCATCTCGTGGCTGATCTCGAGCGCGGCGAGCACATCGGCGGTGATCTTCAGCGCCTGGTCGGTCGGCATCGCGCCGAACTGTGTGACGGACGCGTCGAGCACGGAGCCGAGCGGCTTGCCCTCCACGTACTCCATGACGATGTACGGCATCGTCGCGCCGTCGAGGTCTTCCTCGCCGGTGTCGAAGACCGAGACGATGTTCGTGTGCGTGAGCTTGGCCACCGCCTGGGCCTCGCGGCGGAAGCGCTCGCGGAAGGACTGCTCGCGGCCGAGTTCGCTGTGGAGCGTCTTGATAGCGACTTGGCGGTCGAGTACGGAGTCGTACGCCAGGTGGACGGAGGCCATGCCGCCCTCACCGAGAAGATCGCGCAGCTGGTACCGGCCACCGGCCAGCGAGCGCCCCGCATACCGTCCCTGTGCGCCGTCCTGGCTGCTCATGTCGTGCGTCCCCCATCGGCGCGGTGTGCCGGACGGCTCCGCGATCGGTGATCGATTCCCGCTATTCCTGGCCAAGTCTGCCCGAGGGCACCGACACGTCAAGCTCGATGCCCGTTCCGTGACCGTACGCGCAAGAAGCGTCTCGGAAGCGTTACAAGTTTGCGCGCGGGGGCACTCGGCGGGTTTGATGTCCGGTCCACCTCGAACCGCCGCGCCGCGCGAAGGCTGTAGCGTGGCCCGGCGGGGTTCCCCCGGTACCACCGAGCACCACGACCAGAAACGACGGCGAGGACTGATGGCACAGACGCAGCGCGCTCAGGGCCCGTCCGACCCCGAGGCGACTGGCGGCGGTATGTCAGATGCGCCGGAGTTGTGGGGCAACGGCGGGCTTGTAGGGGACGGCCGGTATCGGCTGACCCGCAGACTCGGCCGGGGCGGCATGGCCGAGGTGTTCGCGGCCGAGGACGTACGACTTGGTCGTACGGTCGCCGTCAAGCTGCTCCGCTCCGACCTCGCCGAGGACCCGGTCTCCAAGGCCCGCTTCACACGCGAGGCCCAGTCGGTCGCGGGGCTCAACCACCATGCGGTGGTGGCGGTCTACGACTCCGGCGAGGACGTCGTCGGGCCGAGTGTCGTCCCGTACATCGTCATGGAGATCGTCGAGGGCCGGACGATCCGCGAGCTGCTGCTCAACGCGGAGGCGCCGGGTCCCGAGCAGGCGCTGATCATCGTCTCCGGGGTGCTCGAGGCGCTCGCGTACTCGCACCAGCACGGCATCGTGCACCGTGACATCAAGCCCGCGAACGTCATCATCACCGAGACCGGCGCGGTCAAGGTGATGGACTTCGGCATCGCCCGTGCGCTGCACGGCGCCCAGTCGACGATGACCCAGACCGGCATGGTCATGGGCACGCCCCAGTACCTCTCCCCGGAGCAGGCGCTCGGCAAGGCCGTCGACCACCGTTCCGACCTGTACGCGACCGGCTGTCTGCTCTACGAACTCCTCGCCCTGCGGCCGCCGTTCACCGGTGAGACGCCGCTCTCCGTGGTCTACCAGCACGTGCAGGACATCCCCGTGCCGCCGTCCGAGACCTCGGACGCGGCGCCGCCGGAGCTGGACGGCCTGGTCATGCGTTCGCTCGCCAAGGACCCGGACGACCGGTTCCAGACCGCGGAGGAGATGCGCGGTCTGGTCCAGTACGGGCTGCAGATGCTGCACGAGCAGGGCAGCCACACCGGGACCTGGAACACCGGTCCCGTCGACGTCGCGGGCATGCACGAGGGCGGCAGCACCCCGGCGATGGGCGTCGCCGGTGCCGCCGCGATGCAGCACCCGGGCGACTCGGGCACCGCGCAGATCCCGGGCGCCATGCTGCGTCCGCCGGGCAGCGACGACGGCGGCTTCGACGGCAGTCACCGTGACGGGAACGGTGGCGGCCGGGGCAAGGTGTGGATCCTTGCCGTGCTTGCGGTCATCGCGATCGCCGTGGGCGTCGCGTTCGCCCTGACGGCGGGCGACGACAAGACCAAGGACAAGGACACCCCGACCAAGGCGCCGACGAAGCAGTCGGAGACGAAGAAGCCGAGCAAGAGCGCGGACGAGGAGACCTCGGACGAGACCGCGACGCCCGGCGACGGGTCCGGCGGTCAGGGCGACTGGACGCCGGAGCAGCCGAACACCACCGGCCCGACGGCTCCCACGACGCCCACCGAGAGCCAGCCGACGGACGACCCGACGGAGCCGACGGACGACCCCACCGAGCCGACGGACGACCCGACGACGCCGACCGACGACCCCACCCCCACCGGCGGTGGTGACGAATCGCCGGTTACCGGCGGCACGGAGGGCGAGGCCAACGGCGGCGCCGAAGGCTGAGCCGAGGCGTACAGGCCCGTGGTACGGGCCCGTGAACGAGACGCACGCGCGCGTGTATCGCGGTGTACGGGTTCAGAAGCTGCGCTGAAGCTGCCGCTGACGGCCGCCGTAGAGGGTGTGCACCGTGGCCAGCTGCGGCTCTATGCGCAGGTAGACCGGGTCATAGAGCTCACCGTCCACGTAATGCGGGCCAGGGCCGAAGAGTTCCAGCTCGGCGGTGGTCGGTTCGACGGCCTCGCACAAGCCGACGAACTGCACGGTCCACTGCCCCGTGCGCGCGGTCTCGGCGCTGAGGTTGTCCGCCCCGTAGGCGATGACGCTGCCGATGCAGGCCTCGTGGTACCCGTATCCCCTGTGCATCCGCAGCAGAATCCGGCCGTCCATAACGACGTGGCGGGCCGCGGCGAGGAAGGGCAGCGCACGCATGCTGGTCGCGACCCGGCCGTAGTCGGTGCGGCCGAGCAGTTCGAAGGCGAGCCGTTCGTCCTGTTCCTGAGCGTCGGAGGGCATGCGTCCACCCTCTGGCACCGGCGGGGGGCCGGGTAAGGGCACCCCGCCCCTAGGGACCGGGGACGTAAGTCCCGTTTCCGGCCACAAAACGTCACGCGTGGTGACCGGCTGCCTCAGCCCCGCCTCAGTGCTGCCGTTCGGCCTGCATGCGGGCCACGTAAGCGGCCGCCTGGGAGCGTCGCTCCATGCCGAGCTTGGAGAGCAGGCTGGACACGTAATTCTTGATCGTCTTTTCGGCGAGGTGCAGCCGTTCGCCGATCACCCGGTTGGTCAGGCCCTCGCCGATCAGGTCGAGGATCTTGCGCTCCTGGTCGGTGAGGTTCGCCAGACGGTCGTCGCCCTTGGGGGTGTTTCCGTCGCGCAGCCGTTCCAGGACGCGGGCCGTGGCGACGGGGTCGAGCAAGGACTTTCCGGCTGCCACGTCACGTACGGCGGAGAGCAGTTCATTGCCGCGGATGGCCTTCAGGACATAGCCGGAGGCGCCCGCCATGATCGCGTCGAAGAGAGCCTCGTCGTCCGCGAACGAGGTGAGCATCAGGCATTTGATGTCCTCGTTCTGAGAACGGATCTCGCGGCATACCTCCACGCCGCTGCCGTCCGGAAGGCGCACGTCCAAAACGGCCACGTCCGGCTGTGTCGCCGGGATTCTGACCAGGGCGTCCGCCGCTGTTCCGGCCTCCCCGACGACCTCGATGTCGGACTCGACGGAGAGCAGCTCATGGACTCCTCGCCGCACCACTTCGTGGTCGTCGAGGAGAAATACCGTAATTTTTCCGTCTTCGCGCACGGAGTCAGTCTCACACACGATCTCTGTCGATGCCCGAGCTGAACCCTTCCCGTGCGTGGGGTGGCCGGGATAACGTGCCGGTGTTCCGGCCCCCTGCCAGGCTGTGATCAGTGCTGTGACCAGGAACTGTTCCCGACTTTCTGGATTTACTCGGTAATCCAAGCAGTCAGATACTTGGAAATCCAAGCAAATTCGCAGGTCAGATGGGGTTTCACAGAATTGGGAAGCACTGGGTAACGTGCATTGTGCAGGGCGCTCGCCGGGGCACCTGTCACGCCTGTTCCCGGCCGAGTCGCACCCACCCCGTGCGCGGGCACGGACCAGGCGAGCCGCACTGGCTTACCCGGTAATCCCGGGGGCCGGACCGACGGAGGAGCACACGTGACCGTGGAGAGCACCGCCGCGCGCACACCGCGCCGCAGCAGTACCAGCGGCGGCAAGCGCGCAAGCGCCAAGAAGGCCGCGCCGAAGAAAAGCACGGAGCCCCAGCTGATCCAGCTGCTGACCCCCGAGGGCAAGCGGGTCAAGAATCCTGAGTACGACGCGTACGTCGCGGACATCACCGCCGACGAGCTGCGCGCCCTGTACCGCGACATGGTCCTCACCCGCCGCTTCGACGCCGAGGCCACCTCCCTGCAGCGCCAGGGCGAGCTCGGCCTGTGGGCCTCGCTGCTCGGCCAGGAAGCCGCCCAGATCGGCTCCGGCCGCGCCACCCGCGAGGACGACTACGTCTTCCCGACCTACCGCGAGCACGGTGTCGCCTGGTGCCGCGGGGTCGACCCGACCAATCTGCTCGGGATGTTCCGCGGCGTGAACCACGGTGGCTGGAACCCGAACACCAACAACTTCCACCTGTACACGATCGTCATCGGCTCGCAGACCCTGCACGCCACCGGTTACGCGATGGGCGTGGCCAAGGACGGCGCGGACTCGGCCGTGATCGCGTACTTCGGGGACGGCGCCTCCAGCCAGGGCGATGTCGCCGAGGCCTTCACCTTCTCCGCGGTCTACAACGCTCCCGTCGTGTTCTTCTGCCAGAACAACCAGTGGGCGATCTCCGAGCCCACCGAGAAGCAGACCCGGGTGCCGCTCTACCAGCGCGCGCAGGGCTTCGGCTTCCCTGGTGTGCGGGTCGACGGCAACGACGTGCTCGCCGTGCTCGCCGTCACCAAGTGGGCCCTGGAGCGGGCGCGTACGGGCGAGGGCCCGGCGCTCATCGAGGCGTTCACCTACCGCATGGGCGCGCACACCACGTCCGACGACCCGACCAAGTACCGCAACGACGACGAGCGCGAGGCCTGGGAGGCGAAGGACCCGATCCTGCGCCTGCGGACCTATCTCGAGTCCGAAGACCACGCTGATGAGGGATTTTTCGCGGAACTCGAGGCGGAGAGCGAAGCGTTGGGCAAGCGAGTGCGAGAGGTGGTGCGAGCGATGCCGGATCCGGATCTGATGGCGATCTTCGAGAACGCGTATGCGGACGGGCATGCGCTGGTCGACGAGGAGCGCGCGCAGTTCGCCGCCTACCAAGCGTCCTTCGCTGAAGAAGGCGGTAAGTGACCATGGGCGTACAGAAACTTCCCCTTGCCAAAGCGATCAACGAATCGCTGCGTACGGCGCTGGACACCGACCCCAAGGTCCTCATCATGGGCGAGGACGTCGGCAAGCTCGGCGGCGTCTTCCGCGTGACGGACGGGCTGCAGAAGGACTTCGGCGAGGACCGTGTCATCGACACGCCGCTCGCCGAGTCCGGCATCGTCGGCACGGCCATCGGCCTGGCCCTGCGGGGTTACCGCCCGGTGGTGGAGATCCAGTTCGACGGCTTCGTCTTCCCTGCGTACGACCAGATCGTCACGCAGCTCGCGAAGATGCACGCCCGTGCACTCGGCAAGATCAAGATGCCGGTCGTCATCCGCATTCCGTACGGCGGCGGCATCGGCGCGGTCGAGCACCACAGCGAGTCGCCCGAGGCGCTGTTCGCCCACGTGGCGGGGCTCAAGGTCGTCTCGCCGTCGAACTCCTCGGATGCCTACTGGATGATGCAGCAGGCCATCCAGAGCGACGACCCGGTGATCTTCTTCGAGCCGAAGCGGCGTTACTGGGACAAGAGCGAGGTCGACACCGACGCCATCCCCGCGCCGCTGCACAAGGCCCGCGTCGCCCGCGAGGGCACGGACCTCACGCTCGTCGCGTACGGCCCGATGGTGAAGGTCTGTCTGGAGGCCGCGGCGGCCGCCGCCGAAGAGGGCAAGTCCCTCGAGGTCGTTGACCTGCGCTCCATGTCGCCGATGGACTTCGACGCGGTGCAGTCCTCGGTCGAGAAGACGCGCAGGCTCGTCGTGGTCCATGAGGCCCCCGTCTTCCTGGGCGCGGGCGCGGAGATCGCGGCTCGCATCACCGAGCGCTGCTTCTACCACCTCGAAGCTCCCGTGCTGCGGGTCGGCGGTTTCCACGCGCCGTATCCGCCGGCGCGTCTTGAAGAGGAGTACCTGCCGGGCCTCGACCGGGTGCTCGACACTGTCGACCGCTCGCTGGCGTACTGAGGGAGAGGGTCGTGACGACGATGACAGACGCTGCGCTGGCCGAGTTCAAGATGCCCGACGTGGGCGAGGGGCTCACCGAGGCCGAGATCCTCAAGTGGTTCGTGGCACCCGGTGACACGGTCACCGACGGGCAGGTGGTGTGTGAGGTCGAGACGGCCAAGGCCGCCGTCGAACTGCCCATTCCGTTCAACGGGGTCGTACGGGAACTGCGCTTTCCCGAGGGCACCACGGTCGACGTCGGCCAGGTGATCATCGCGGTGGACGTGTCCGGCGGAAACACGCCTGCCGCGCCCGCCGCCCCCACCGATGCCTCCGCCGAGCCCGCCCCCGCCGAGGCCACCGCCCCGGTGGAGGAAGCCGCTCCCGCCGAGGAGGCCGCCCCCGTGGGCCGGCAGCCCGTGCTCGTGGGCTACGGGGTCGCCGAGGCCTCGACGAAGCGCCGCGCGCGCAAGGCCGCTTCGGAGCAGGCCGAGGCCGCCGGGACGTACTACGCGGCAGCGGTCCAGGCCGAGCTGAACGGCTCAGGCTCCGGAACGGCCGCCGCCGCTTCCGGCTCCGCTGCCTCCGCCTCTGCCGCATCCGCGGCGACCGCCGCCCCCACGGGCAGTCGGCCGCTGGCCAAGCCGCCGGTGCGCAAGCTCGCCAAGGACCTGGGAGTCGACCTCACGTCCATCGTCCCGTCCCATCCCGACGGGATCATCACGCGCGAGGACGTGCACGCGGCGGTGGCTCCGGCCGCCGCCCCGGCCCCGCAGTCCGCGCCGGAGCAGGTGGCCGCCGAGGCCTCCGCTCCCCACACCGCCCCCGCCGCAGCCCCCGCGGTCGGTGGCGACGCCCGCGAGACCCGCGTCCCCGTCAAGGGCGTCCGCAAGGCGATCGCCCAGGCGATGGTCGGTTCGGCCTTCACGGCGCCGCACGTCACGGAGTTCGTGACGGTGGACGTGACGCGGACGATGAAGCTGGTCGATGAGCTCAAGGTGGACAAGGCCTTCGCGGGCCTGCGCGTCAATCCGCTCCTGCTCATCTCCAAGGCGCTGCTGGTGGCGGTCCGGCGCAACCCGGACGTCAACGCGTCCTGGGACGAGGCGAACCAGGAAATCGTCCAGAAGCACTACGTGAACCTGGGCATCGCCGCCGCGACCCCGCGTGGCCTGGTCGTCCCGAACATCAAGGACGCGCACGCCAAGACGCTGCCGGAACTGGCCGCTTCCCTGGGCGAGTTGGTGTCCACGGCCCGCGACGGCAAGACGTCGCCGGCCGCGATGCAGGGCGGCACGGTCACCATCACGAACGTCGGCGTCTTCGGCGTCGACACCGGCACGCCGATCCTGAACCCGGGCGAGTCCGCGATCCTCGCGGTCGGCACGATCAAGCTCCAGCCCTGGGTCCACAAGGGCAAGGTCAAGCCGCGTCAGGTGACGACGCTCGCGCTCTCCTTCGACCACCGCCTGGTCGACGGCGAGCTCGGCTCCAAGGTCCTCGCCGACGTGGCGGCGATCCTGGAGCAGCCCAAGCGGCTCATCACCTGGGCGTAGACCCCGGCCGTACGGAGAGGTCGTACGGATAGGCCGTACGGAAAAGCCGTACATCAAGCCAGCACGTCAGAGGGGGGCCTCCCGAACCCGTTCGTCGGGGCACC
>NZ_JBFALJ010000042.1:0-51898 GCF_040660195.1 Streptomyces sp. NPDC050147
GTCAGCCCACCCCCTTGCGGATACCTCATATGACCGGCCTACTGCGAAAACCAAGACTTGTCAGCCCTCGCGACATCACGCCAACAAGGTCAGTAGTTACGTACGTAGCTGAAGAGCCGTCTCTACGGCCGCCGCCCGGGTTACTTCTTGGCCGGCACGGCAGGCATCCCCAGGAAGGGCAGCTTCAGCGCGCCGAACGCGTCCGCCGGTACCGCGGGGGACTTCGGCGCGACGGCGGCGAGACGCACGTACTGCGCGCCCTGTGCGGGCCGCGTGTCCTCGGCGCCCTTGTTGGGCCAGAACGACATCGCGCGCTCGGCCTGCGCGGTGATCGTCAGGGAAGGGTTCACGCCCAGGTTCGCGGAGACCGCGGCGCCGTCGACGACCGAGATGCCGGGGTGGCCGTAGAGGCGGTGGTACGGGTCGATGACTCCGGTGTCCGCGGAGTCGCCGATCGGACAGCCGCCCAGGAAGTGCGCGGTCAGCGGGGTACCCATCAGCTCGCCCACGTTCGACCCCGCGAAGCCGTTGATCTCCTTGGCGAGCAGCGACGCGGCCTCGGTGGCCTCGGGGATCTGCTTCGGGTTGGGAGCGCCATGGCCCTGCCGCGCGGTCAGCAGACCCTTGCCGATGCCTTTTTCCTTACGGTATGTGGTCAGGGAGTTGTCGAGCGTCTGCATGACCAGGCCGATGATGGTCCGCTCCGACCAGCGCCGGTTGGAGAGCGAGCGGACCACCAGCCAGGGGTGCTTGACGGCGTTGCCGACCCAACCGGCGACGCGCGCCTTGCCGCCCTTGATGCTGTACGGCACCTGGAGGATCGTCAGGCTGCCCATCGCGTTGGACTTCTTGCCGTAGCGGACCGGCTCGATGTGCGTGGTGGCGTTCGGGTGGATCGACGAGGTGATCGCGACGCCCTTGGTGAAGTCCACCTTCTGGGCGCCGTGCTGCTTGCGGTAGCGGCGGTCGGTGGTCTGCGAGCCCACCAGCGCTTCGGAGTTGGTGCGGGTGAGCGCGCCGAGCCTGGCGGACATGCGCGGGAGCAGGCCGGTGTCCTTCATGCGGTGCAGGAGCGTCTGCGTGCCGTAGGTGCCCGCCGCGACGACGACCTGGCGCGCCGTGAACGTCTTCCCCTTGCCCTTGCGCCTGCCGTCGGTGGGCAGCGTGGCGACCGCGTAACCGCCCCGCGAGTCCTCGGTGAGGGTGACGACGGACGTCATCGGGTGGATGACGGCGCCCGCCTTCTCGGCCAGGTAGAGGTAGTTCTCGTTGAGGGTGTTCTTCGCGCCGCGCCGGCAGCCCGTCATGCACTCGCCGCATTCGCTGCAGGCCGTGCGCGAGGGCCCCGCGCCTCCGAAGTAGGGGTCGGGAACTTCCTCGCCGGGCTTGGCCGTTGAAGTACCCGAGGCGTCCTGCTCGTCACCGAAGAAGACACCGACCGGCGCCATGTGGAAGCTGTCGCCCACTCCCATGGCCTGGGCGGTCGCCTTCAGGTGGATGTCGGACGGAGTCGTGGTCGGGTTGAGCCGCACCCCGAGCATGCGCTTGGCCTGCTCGTAGTAGGGGCCGAGCTCGTCCTGCCAGTCCGTGATGTCCTTCCACTGCGGGTCGTTGAAGAACGGCGCGGGGGGCACGTAGAGCGTGTTCGCGTAGTTCAGCGAACCTCCGCCGACGCCCGCCCCGGCGAGCACCATCACGTTGCCGAGCAGATGGATGCGCTGGATGCCGTAGAGACCGAGGGCCGGTGCCCAGAGGTAGTTCTTGAGGTCCCAGGAGTTCTTCGGGAGCGACTCACGGGTGAAGCGGCGCCCCGCTTCGAGCACGCCGACGCGGTAGCCCTTCTCCGTGAGCCGCAGAGCGGAGACGGAGCCGCCGAAGCCGGACCCGATGACGATGACGTCGTAGTCGTACGACGCGTCGTCGTACCCACCCGCCTCGCTGTCCGGCTGTTCCTGGACAGAGCTCTCCTGTGACATCGACTCTCCTCGTTGAGAACTAACCCCTAGAGAAAGGCTCTTGAGGACCCGGGCCCGTCACGACCCGGATCCGCCGCCCGGCTAGCGCATGCGCAGTGACTTCATGACCTTCAGGCTCAGACTCATGAACGCCGCGTACTTCTCGTCGTCCATGCCGAAGGACGGCGCGAGCGGTATCAGCCGCTGGTGCGCGACGGTCTGCGCCTCGGTGTACTTCAGGATGCCCTCGGAGCCGTGCCGGCGGCCCAGGCCCGAGTCCTTCATGCCGCCCATCGGCGACTGCACGCTGCCGTAGGCGGGCGCGAAGCCCTCGTTCACGTTGACCGTGCCGGTGCGCAGGCGAGCGGCGATCTTGCGGCCCCGGCTGCCGTCCTTCGTCCAGACCGAGGAATTCAGTCCGTACGAGGTGGCGTTGGCGAGTTCGACCGCTTCGTTCTCGTCGGTGAAGCGGTAGATGGAGACGACCGGACCGAAGGTCTCCTCGCCGCACACCGCCATCGGCGCCTCGACGCCGTCCAGGATCGTCGGCTCGAAGAAGAACGGGCCGATGTCAGGCCGGGCGACGCCGCCCGCGATCAGCGTGGCGCCCTTGGCGACCGCCTCGTCGACGTGCCGCTTCGTGGTCTCCAGCTGCCGCTCGCCGACCAGCGAGCCCATCTCCGCTCCGTACGCGAGGGAGCGGCCGAGCCGCATCGCCTTCGTCCGCGTGGCGAACCGCTCCACGAACTCGTCCGCGATCGATTCATGGACGTAAAGACGCTCGATGGAGATGCACAGCTGGCCCGCCGACGAGAAGCAGGCGCGCACCGCGCCCGCCGCCGCCTTGTCGATGTCGGCGTCGTGCAGGACCAGCATGGCGTTCTTGCCGCCCAGTTCGAGCGAGACGCCGACGAGCCGGCCGGCGGCGCCCTGCGCCACCTCGCGGCCGGTGCGGGTGGAGCCGGTGAAGGAGACGTAGTCGGCGTGCTTGACGATCTCGGGACCGACGACCGGGCCGTCGCCCAGGACGATCTGGAAGACCTCGGCGGGCAGACCGGCCTCGATGATGAGGTCGCGCGCCCACAGGGCGGTCAGGCAGGTCTCCGTGTCGGGCTTCATCACCAGCGCGTTGCCCGCGACGAGCGCGGGAAGGGCGTCGCCGATGGACAGCTCGAAGGGATAGTTCCAGGGCGCGATCTGGCCGACCACACCGCGCGGCTGACGGTTCTCGGTGACCTTCGTGAGGGTCGGTACGACACCGGTGTGCCGCTTGGGGTTCAGATACGCGGGGGCCTTGCGGCCGTAGTGCCGCGCGGCGACGACGACGGCCTGCAGCTCCTCGTGCGCGTGCAGCCGGGCCTTGCCGGTCTCCAGCTGGATGAGGTCGAGGACCTCGGCCTGGCGCTGCAGGACCAGGTCGTGGAAGCGCAGCAGGACCGCGGCGCGCTGCCGGACCGGCGTGCGCTCCCAGGAGATCTGGGCGACCCGGGCGCGCTCGAAGGCGGTGGCCACGTCCTCGGGGGTGGACTCGGGCAGGTCGGCCAGCTTCTCGCCGGTGAACGGCGTGTGGTTGGCGGTCCGTCCCGAACCGATCACGTCGCGGGTGAGCTGCGCGATGAGCTCGGGAGTCACCACGTCGGCGGCGGTGCGCGCGCCATCGGGGGCGGTGGCTATCGGGTTCGTGCCGAGGGGCGCTGCGGTGGCCTGCGAGTCCGTCATGGAGGTGAGCGTAGGCCGAGGTCAGGGATTTGGGTACCCGTCGGTAATCAGCTTTCACCGAGCACACACACGATGCCAGCGTTCACTGGCGGTAAAGCCCCTGATCAGGGGCTTAGTCGCAGTTGATCAACAACATGCCACCCATTCCACCGGCGCACGCGGAAGAGGACCGCGGATCAGGGCTTCGCGATCTCCAGTTCGGCTATCGCCGTCTCGGCGACCTCACGGCCCCGCTCGACGAAATCGCCCTTGCCCGGATAGTCGACCCAGAGCTTGTACATGTCACCGGGCTTGGCGGTCTTGTAGTAGAAGACCTTGGCCTCGCGCGGCCTCGGCGAGTCCGAGTCCGAGTCGTCGACGTACGTGACCGTGTTCTCGGCGGACTCCCGGTCCTTGTACGAGGTCTTCGCCGTCCTGCTCCGGGGAGCGGGCGTCTCGGCCATGTTGCTCTGGTCGCCGCTCTCGATCCCGTCGCCGTCGCTGTACGCCTGCGCTGCCGCGGACCCCGCCATCTGCCCGGTGGTGTCCTCGGACTTCTTCTGCAGGTACAGAGTGATCGAGATGGCGGTGCTCGGATCGGTGTAACGGACCCAGTGCTCGGTCTTGTTGATGCCGTCGGGCACGGACTTCACGTAGGCCGGCGGCGCCGCGAGCGTCGCGCCCAGCGCCTTCTCCTCGTGCGTCTTCCAGCTGTCCGCCTCGTCCGCCGCGAACGGGTTGGTGACGACCAGGACGCCTGCGACCACGGCCGCGACGACCACCGCGCCGATCCCCAGCAGCCCCTTGCGACCGATGGTGACGCCCTTGCCGCCCGAGGCGCCACCGCCACCGCCGACCTGGACGACCCGCGTCGGCGCCGCCTGCGGAGGCTGCGCCGCTTCCTCCAGGAGGGCGCGGACCTGGGCGGCGCGCGGGCGCTGGGCGGGGTCCTTGATCAGGAGCCCGTTGATCACCTGCGCGAGCGGTCCCGAGGCCGAAGCGGGCGCCGCGGGAGTCGCGTTCAGGACGGACTGCAGCGTGGCGGGGGTGTTGCTGCGCCGGAACGGCGAGACGCCCTCCGTGGCGGCGTAGAGGACCACGCCGAGCGACCAGAGGTCGGAAGCCGGTCCCGGACGCTGGCCGAGGACCCGCTCCGGGGCGATGAACTCGGGCGAACCGACGAAGCCGCCCGTGTCCGTCAGGTTGGTCTCGCCCTCGATCTGGGCGATGCCGAAGTCGGTGAGGACGACACGGTCGTGCCGCCCCAGCATCACGTTGTCCGGCTTGACGTCACGGTGCAAAATGCCCGCCTGGTGCGCGGCGTCCAGGGCGCCGAGGACCTCTAGGCCGATGCGGGCCGCGTCGCGGGCGCCCAGGGTGCCCTCCTGGAGCGCGGCGCCGAGCGAGCGGCCCTGGACCAGCTCCATGACGATCCACGGCTGGCCGTCCTCCACCGCCACGTCGTGGACGTTGACCACGGCCGGGTGGTCGAGGCGGGCCGCGGCGCGCGCCTCGCGGCGCATCCGCTCGAAGGCGTTGGCACGCTCGCGCTCGGGCAGATGGTCGGGGATACGGGGTTCCTTGACGGCGACCTCGCGATCCACCGTCTCGTCCTTCGCGCGCCAGACCGTGCCCATGCCGCCGTGGCCGAGCTTGGACAGCAGGCGGTAACGGCCCGCGACCAGACGGCCCGCGCCCGGCTCCGGCTCGGACGGCTGGTTCGGCACCACCTGGGTGGGCTGGGCGTACGGCGACGGGGGCGGCGTCGGTGCGCCGGGCTGCCGCGATCCCGCCGGCTGCTGCCCCGCCGGGTGCTGCTGCCCCACCGGGTGCCGCGCGGTCGGCTGCTGCGACTGGGGCTGCTCCGGCGGCTGCGGTGGCTGCAGTCCGTAACTGGTTGGTTCGTACGGGCCGTAGGAGGCTCCCCCGTCATTACTCATGCCCCATGACTACCTTGCCGACGGCCCCGCGTTCCACTCGGGTCACCGACTTGTGACAGTGACGCGCCCGGCGGAGCCTCAGCGGCGTACGGGCGAAGCGTCAGCGGCTTACGGGCGGCGCCTCAACGGCGTACGAACGAGTCCACCGCCGTGTCGAAGTACCGCCGCCCCTCCTTGGCCTTGCCGACCGGAGCCGACACCCATACGTCGTACATCCGGCCGCCCTCCTCCCAGCACAGGTCGAACGTGTGCCGGTCGCCCTCCGCCTCCGTGAAGCCGTCCCAGCTGAACTGCCAGAGGGCCGCGGGCCGTCCGTTGTGCGAGGTCTCGGTGACCTCTCCGTCCCGGTAACCGGGGTTGTTCTCCGGTCCCTTGGCGTCGGAGCGGCGCTGCACGGCGAGCGGGCCGCCGGGTTCCGGGGTCGACTCCTTGATGCCTATGCGGAAGGTGCCGCCCGACGACTTGTAGAAGGTGCGGGGCCCGTCGACCTCGCGCGTGAAGCCGTCGGGCACGGCGAGCGTGAAACCCCGCGGGTCCTTCCTCACGTGGTAGCCCTCGGGTGCCTCGGGCGTGGAGGGCTTGGGGGTACGGGAGCCGCGCGTGACCGTCACCGTCGGGGTCGGCGAAGGGGAGGGGCTCACCGTCTTCGTCTGCGCGGACTGCGTGGCCGGCGTGGTGGGCGTACCGCCACCGTTGCCGTCCCTGCTCATCAGAAGCGCGGCGGACACCCCGGCCCCGGCCACCGCGGCCACGAGCGCGGCGGCGATCAGCATGGCCCGGCGTCGGCGACGGGAAGGGCCCGCCGACTGCGCGGGCGGGCGCGTGGGCAGGTCACGGTAGGTGGGCGTGTAGCCGCCGAGCCGCCCGGTCGGCAGTGCCGCCGGCTGGCCGCCGGCCCGGCCCGCGGGCGTCGACGGCATCCGTCCCGTGTCGACGTACGTCCGCAGCAGCCGCTCCGCGTCCACGGTGCCGAGCCGCCGGTCGGGGTTGCGTTCGAGCAGGCCGAGGATGACGGGCAGCAACGGCGCCGCGGCCGGCGGCGGGCGGATCTCGTCGAAGACGACGGCGTGCAGAACGGCACTGATCGAATCCCGGCGGAAGGGCGACTCACCGGTCAGCGCGGCGACGAGGAGCGCGCCGAGCGACCAGAGGTCGGACTCGGGCCCTGTCCGTTCGCCCGACATCCGCTCGGGAGCGGTGTATTCGGGCGAGCCCACGAACGACCCGATCTCCGTGAGCGTCGTCGCCCCGCTGACCTGCGCGATCCCGAAGTCGGTGAGGACGACACGGCCGGTCGCCTCCTCCATGAGCACGTTCGCGGGCTTGATGTCGCGGTGCAGGACCCCGGCGGCGTGTGCGACGCGCAGCGCACCCAGCAGGGCGATGCCCATCCGGGCCACTTCCCGCGCGCTCATCGGGCCCGCCCGCGAGATACGCCCGGCGAGCGAACCGCCATCGATCAACTCCATGACGATGTACGGCTGGTCGCTCTGCACGACGACGTCGTGGACGACGATGATGTGCGGATGTCTCAGCTGCGCGGCCGCCCGCGCCTCGCGCAGGGTCCGCTCGCGCTGCTGCGTCGCATCGGATTCGGAGAGCGTGTCGTCGAGGGCGAGTTCCTTGACGGCGACCTGGCGGCCGAGGAACTGATCCGTGGCCTGCCAGACCACGCCCATGCCACCCCTGCCGAGCCGCGCATCCAGGCGGTAACGGCCAGCTATGACCCGGGCGTTGTCCCCCACGCTCCCCATGCGGCCATCATGCCCCACACGTCTGCGGTCGGACCCTGCGGGCGTGCGCGGCGGACTGGTTCCGGCCGCTCGTCCCAGTCACCCCGGTCGCGAGCGGGCGCATTCAGCGCTCCCGCCAGCCACGGAGCATCGCGTCGAACTGCTGGCGCGCCTTGCTCCAGTCGCCCGCCGGGGACGACATGTAAATCACGTACTCGACGCCGTCACGGCCGAGATACATCTGTTCGATCGCGCGGCGCGGGCCCGCGGTCGTGTCGTTCGCGCCCGCTGTCCAGCTGAACTCCCAGAGCGCGCCCGGCCGGTCGCGGAAGGTGTTCTGGTCCAACTGCAGTCGCTTGTACTCGGGCAGCTTGACCTTGGAGTTCTTCTCCAGGTCCAGCTGGTGCGTGTAGGGGCTCTCCCACGTCGGGTTGCGGTCTATGCCGATGCGCACGAAATGGCGTCCGTGGTCGGGCGTGTAGTCGATCTGGCTGCCGTCGGCCTCGCGCTCCCAGCCCTTGGGCAGCATCATGCTGAAGCCCTCGGCGTCCTTCACGCGATGCCAGTCCTCGGGGATGCCGCCGACGGTCTTGCCCGGGCCGCCGTCGCTGGACTGCTGCGTACCGCCGTCGTCGCCGTCCGCGTAGTACAGGTAGCCCGCGGTTCCGCCACCGAGCAGCACGACCGCCGCTGCCGCCGCGACGATCGCGGGCCCCTTGCGACGCTTCGGGGAGCGAGGCGTCGGCTGATGGGCGTTGTGGACGGCGGTACCGGCGGAGACGGAGGAACCGGCGGTGTCCCCGCTCCCGTAGCCGTTCCCGTAGTCGGTTCCATAGCCGTTCCCGTTGACGGCAGTGCCGGGCTCTCCGGTGTGGTGGCCGAAGTGCGGGGTGTGCGTCTGTGGAGGGGTGTGTGCCGGCGGCGGTGTGTGCGCCTGCGGTGAGGTGTGTGCTTGCGGCTGAGGCCGTGGCTGCTGTGTCTGCTGTGGCTGATGTGGCTGCTGAGAGGTGGCGTGGATCTGCGTCGGTACGTACGCCTGCGCCGCGCTCGGCCGTCGCCCCTCCGCCGCCTCGGCGAGCATCAACTCGGCGACGTCCGCGGTCGGCCTGGTGTCCGGGTCCTTGCGGAGGAGCGCGCTGATGACCGGGGCCAGCGCCCCCGCGTACTTGGCCGGCGCGGGCTCCTCCGTGACCACGGCCTGCATGGTGCCCAGCGGGGACGTACGCCGGAACGGGGAGTTCCCCTCGACCGCCGTGTACAGCGTCGCGCCGAGCGCCCACAGGTCGGACGCGGGCCCGGGGTTGGCGCCGCTGACCCGCTCGGGCGCCAGATAGTCGACGGACCCGACGACCTCGCCGGTCCGCGTGATCGTCGTGTCTCCCTCGATCGCGGCGATCCCGAAGTCGGTGAGCAGGATGCGCCGGTCGTCCGCCAGGAGTACGTTGCCGGGCTTGACGTCGCGGTGCAGGACACCGGCGGCGTGCGCGGCACGCAGGGCCTTCAGGGTCCACAGGCCGATGCGGGCGGCCTCGGCGGGCTCGATGCGGCCCCGCTCCTTGACGGCGTCGGCGAGCGAACAGCCCTCGACCAGCTCCATCACGATCCAGGGCCGGTCGTCGTACTCGAGGACGTCGTGGACGGTGACGACCGCGGGGTGGTTGATCCGTGCTGCGGCCCGCGCCTCCGCGTGCGTACGGGCGAAGAGGATCGCGCGGTCGGCCTCCGCCACGAACTGCGCGGCCGTCAGTTCCTTGACGGCGACGGTCCGGTGCAGCACCTCGTCCTGCGCGCGCCACACCCGTCCCATGCCACCGCGGCCGATGGACTCTCCGAGCCGGTAGCGGCCCGCGAGGAGCAGGCCCTGCATCTGATTCACGATCCCCCGCAATGGTTCTGACATGGCACAGATTAGGGAGCGGCCGACGTACGCGGAACCTCCGGGGGTGCTCGGAGACCTCACTGTGACGCGCGACGCAACGACTCCGGGCCGTTCCCGCGGCCGAGAGACACCGCGAAACAACAGTCAGGAATGGTCAGGAACAGTCAAACACCGTTCCTGAAGTGGACCATGACGGATGGGAAGCAATGGCTGACGATCGATGAGTTAGAGGCGATGAGCGGCGGGCGGCAGGCGGCAGGCGATGAGCGCTGGGCGATGGCTCGTGCTCAATCGGTCACCTGATAGGTCGCCGACGCCTGCTCATAGAGCCGGTCCACCTCGTCACGCTCGGCCTCGGGCCCCCTGACCTGCACGACGTGGTACTTCCCGCCGACGATCATCGCGAGATTGCGTACGAAGATTTCGCCGCCGTCCGGGCCGTTCCAGGTGAACTGCCCCTCGCCCATGACCCGACCACCCACGTCGATCCTGCGCATCCCGGAGGACACCGCCCAGGTCGAGTCGCGGAACGGCTGCAACTCGCGCTCGTGCTCGCGCTGGTACTTCATGGGATCGCTGCCGTACTCGTCCGTGCCGTCCCGGCCCGGCACCACGATCAGCTCGAAGTCGCCTTTCGTGTACACGACCTGCCCCCGCCCGTTCTTGGGCTGCCGGTCCCAGCCGCTGGCCACGGCGATCCGGAAGCCCTCGGCGTCCTTGCGGAGCGTGAAGCCCTGCGGCACCTCGGGCCCGCTGGTCTGTGGCTTCTGCGAGCTGGGGCTCTTCTCCGGTTTCTCGTTCGGCTCGTCGGACTTGCCGTCCTCGCTGGGCCGGGCGCTGGAACTGCCGGCCGGATCGGGCGCCTGGCTGGTGCCGGGGTCTCCTGCGGAGCCCGCACGCTCGCCGCCCTCGTTCTCCCCCGACTTGGGCATGAAGACCATGGCGTACGCGATCGCCGCGGCCAGGCCGACCAGGATGAGCAGGAGCAGGAGGCGCCCCAGGGACCGTGGCCGTCCTGTCCCGCTCCGCCTGGGTGCGGGAGCCGCGGCCCCCTTGGGCATGGGCGCGGCGGCTGCCTGCCCGGCTTCGCGCCCTCGTTTGTGCTTGTGCTTGTGGCGCCCGTTCTGCCGGGAGCTCGGGGTGGCGGCAGGCGCGGGAGCGCGCCGCTTCTTGCGCCGTACGACCTCACCGCGACGGCGTACGACAGGCAGCCGCCGGGCGTCGAACGGCGGCGCGGGCACGACGTTCACACCGGCTTCCGGTTCGGGCGCCGAGCGCACGAGCGACCGCAGCCAGCCGCTCAGCTCCTCGATGTCGAGACGCTCGGTGGGGTCTTGACGGAGCAAGGACTCGACGACGGGCCGCAGGGCCCCGCACTCCTCGGCGAAGGCGGGCGGCTCGGCGCACACCAACTGGACGAGTTCGAAAGTGCTTTCCTCCGGATAGGGCGCGTGGCCCTGCACGGCCCGGAACAACAGCGCGCCCAGCGCCCAGAGGTCGGTGGCGGGCCCGATGGGCGGGGCGAGCTGCCAGTTCTCGTGCACGGGTCCGGCCTGCTCGGGCGC
Organism: Streptomyces sp. NPDC050147; assembly: GCF_040660195.1. NCBI lineage: Bacteria > Bacillati > Actinomycetota > Actinomycetes > Kitasatosporales > Streptomycetaceae > Streptomyces > Streptomyces sp. NPDC050147. The sequence goes on from NZ_JBFALJ010000042.1 coordinate 10,771, forward strand.
CCACCGCTCGGTCACACCTCCGACCACCGTCATCCGGGCGTGCCGGGCCCGCTCCGCGGCCAGCGCGGTGGCGGGCCCACGCCGGGGCCCATTCCGCTCGGCGACGAGGGCGTCCCAGTAACTGTGGCCGGACGACGCGGAAGTCGCGGGGCCGAGGGCAGGGGTGGCGGGGTCGGGGGTGGCGGGGCCAGGGGTGGCGGAATCGGGGGTGGCGGGGGCAGGGATCGCCCCCGGGCCGCCACGGCTGACCGCGGAACCGGCCACGCCCTGGCTTCCGTGCCCACCGGGCCCGCCCCTGGTGGGCTCCGCGCCGGTGAAACCTCCGGCGCTGGTGGGCTCCGCGCCGGTGAGACCTCCGGCAGGGCCTCCGGCGCGTCCAACGCTCCTGCCTGCGCCGGGACTCGTACCCTCCGGGGCTCCGCCCCTCGGCACCGCCCCGTGCCACGGCTTCGCGCCCCCGACGCCGTACGGGTCCAGGATTCGCCCGGCGGCTTCGGCTTCGGCCTCAGTTTCGCCGCTGCTGTGCGGTTCCCCTTCGTCGTACCCTTCGCGGCCCTGGGCCCTCGCCGGGTCACCGCCCTGGCCGCCCCGACCGCCCTGACGGGACGATCCGCCGCTCCTGGGGGCCGGCAGCTCCCCGCTCCGGCGCCCCTCGACCTCGTTCACCCGCGCCGCGGCCCGTGCCCCGGCCCGATACGCGGCCATGGCGCTGGTCCGTGCTGCCGCCCGCGCACCGCCTCCGGGCTCCGGGGCCGGGGCCGGGGCGGCCTCGATCGCGGACGGCCCCCGCGAGACGGCGGAATCTGCGGTCTCGTACCCCGCCTCGTACGCCTCATAGGGCCCGTAGGCGTCATCGGTCTCACCAGTGACAGGGATATCGGAGGCATCAGGGGCGCCAGGGGTTCCAGGGGCGCCATAGCGCTCATCAGGCCCACCACCGGCCTCAGCGTCCGCACCAGCCGCGCCCCCGCCCTCGAACCCCGCGAGGAACTCCTCGGGCCGAGGGTCGTACCCGCACAGCGCCTCTTCCGCCGCGCCCGCCGCGAGGCCCGTGAGGACCACGCGGCCGTCGTCGCAGACCAGAACCGTGCGAGCGGTGATGTTCCGGTGGACCCAGCCATGCGCGTGCAGCACTCGCAGCGCTGTGACCACGTCCGCCGCGACCTCCGCCGCTCGGTACGGACTCAGCGGCCGGTCCGCGAGCAGCGCGGCCAGCGGCCTCGCCGCCACCAACTCGCTGACTATCCACAGCGAACCGCCCTCGGCGAACACGTCGAAGACCTGGTCGAGCCGCGGGTGGTCGGGGATCTGCGCCGCGGCCTGCGCCGCCTCTATCGCGCGGCGCACCGCCGGATCCGATGGCCGCCGCGTCGTACGCGCCGACGGCCGCCGCACCGCCCCCGCACTCACGAACCCGGCCGGAAGCTCCCCCTCCGGGAGGTCGCGTTCGTCGAGCTCAAGCACTTCCGCGTCGACGACCTCGGGCAAGGGCACCTGCCTGACCAGGACTTCCTGCCCGCTGTAGGTGTCAAAGGCCCGCGTCTCCGCGAGTTCGTACTCATCCGCGGGCGGCAGAGGCAGGCGATAGCGGTCGGCGAGTACCCGTCCCGCGTATTCGTCCACGACGCCTCCCCCGTCCGCCCGGCGGTCAATTCCGCTCGCCTTACGCGCTGTTGCGGCTGCGTACCGTCCGCAAGCACTCACGATACGTGCCAGAGGCAAACCACATTGAGGGGATGCGACATCTCACCGGACCCGTTCCGCGGACTCCCCCGATTCCCGCTTCCTGGGCCGCTGCGCCCCCGGCAGCCACTTGCTTGGCAGCCGCATCCCCGGCCGCTGCGCCCTCGACCGCTACTTCTTCGGCAGCTACTTCTTCGACAGCTACTTCGTCGGCCGCTACTTCTTCGGCTCGAACGTCTTCGTGAAGGTCTGCCACGCGTCCTTGCGCTCGACGCTGTCCCACTTGGCAGCCTTGGCCGTGTACATGATTCCGTAGCCCAGGTTGCCGTTGACGACGAACCCACGGTCTATCGAGCGGTACTTCGTGCCGCCGTCGACGTACGTGAACTCCCAGTCGGCCGTGTTCCAGCCGCGGAAGTCGACCTTCTCTATCCGGAGCCGCTTGTACTGCGACCGGACCATGTACGACTCCTGGTTCTTCCAGTCGCCGACGGGGTCCGACTTGGGGGTCGGAGTCCAGCCGATCAGCAGCTTCTGCCCGTCAGGACCGGAGAAGCGCGCGCCGGCGGCTCCCGTGGACTGGTACTTCCAGCCCTTGGGCATCCCCACCGAGAACCCTTGGGAGTGCTTGTACGTCGACTCGGCGGCGTCCTCCGGCTTCTTGCCGGAATCGTCGCCCTCGCCGTCACCGCTCTCGCTCGGGTCCTGGCCCTCGCTCGAACCAGGGCTCGCCCCCGAGCCCGTTTCCGAGTCGCCCTTGCCCTTGTCCCCCTCGGCACCGTCGTCCTGCCCGGCGCCCTTGTCCTCCTCCTGCTCCTTGCCGCCGTCACCGGCGGTCGCCCCGCTGGACGCGGCCTTGTCACCGCCGTTCTTGCTGTCCCTCGCACCGCCCTCGTCCCCGTCACTCAGCGCGAACGCGAGCACGGTCCCGAGCACCGCGAGCGCGAGCGCCAACGAGAAGATCACCAGGGTGCGCCGAGGCACCACGTCGGTGAGCGAGGCCTTGGGCGGTGTCGCACGCGGCGGAGCCGTCCCGCCGCCGGCCCCAGAACCGGAAGCAGCCGCGGGAGCAGCGGAGGAAGAAGCGGAGGGAGCGGAGAAATTGGAAACAGAAGAAGAGCGAGCACCGGAGGCGCCGGCAACAGAACCGGTACCTGCCCCGGCACCGGCCGCCCCGGAACGCGAAGGCCTCCCCGTCACCGCCCCGGAAGCAGAGCCGGAACCGGGACGAGATCCGGAACCGGAACCAGAACCGGAGTCAGGTGATGAAGCCGAAGGAGCAGAACCGGAACCAGCCGCCCCGGCCCCCGCGCCCCGCGTGGTAGCCGCAGTCGCGGCCTTCCGCACCGACCGGAGCGCACCCTTCAGCCGCTCGGCGGCATCCTCGCCCTTCCGCCCGGAGTCCACAGAGGACCCAGCGGCCCCACCGACCCCAGAGCCTCCAGAGCCCCCAGAAGTCTCAGCGGTACCTGCCGTACCCGGCGAACCAACAGCCCCAGCAGCACCCACAGCCCCAGTACCCGCAGCCCCGGCACCCGCCGCACCCGCTCGACCAAAGCTTCCCTTGCCCTTGCCGAACCGCTTCGCCATCCCTGACGTCGGCGGCACAGGAGGCAACGGCACGACCTTCGTCGCGTCCACCGGCTCCGGCTCGTCCTTGACCTCCGGCGCGTGAATCACGTCGAGCAGGAGCGCCCGCGCCCCCGCGTCGTCGAGCCGCTGCTCAGGGTCCTTGGCCAGCAGGCCGTAGATGACCTTCTCCAACGGCCCCGCGTTCGTCGGCTGTTCGACGTCCTCGGTCATGACGGCGGTGAGGGTCGCGATCGCCGACCCCTTGTCGTACGGAGGCACGCCTTCCACAGCCGCGTACAGCAGACCGCCGAGCGACCACAGGTCGGCCGCCGGGCCGGGCTTGTGCCCTCGCGCCCGCTCCGGCGAGATGTACGAGGGCGCGCCGACGAGCATGCCGGTGGACGTGATCGACGGGTCGCCCTCGACCTGTGCGATGCCGAAGTCCGTGAGGACGACCCGCCCGTCCTCGGCGATCAGCACGTTCGACGGCTTCACGTCACGGTGCAGAATTCCCTCGCGGTGCGCGGACCGCAGTACGTCGAGCACGGCGAGGCCGACCTCGGCCGCGCGCCTCGGTGTGAGCAGCCCGTCCTCGCGAATGGCCTCGGCGAGGGACTTGCCCTCGACCAGCTCCATCACGATCCACGGCCGGTCGTCCTCGTCGACCACGTCGTACACGGTCACCGCACTGGTGTTGCGGATCCGCGCGATCGCCTTGGCCTCACGCAACGTACGCGTGATGAGCCGCCGCTTCTCGTCCTCGTCGATGCTCGAGGGAAAGCGGAGCTCCTTCACCGCGACCGTACGGCCGAGTGTCTCGTCCTTGGCGCGCCAGACGGTTCCCATTCCGCCGCGGCCGAGCACTTCTCCCAGCCGGTAGCGCCCGGAGAGGAGACGTTCGCTCTTGTCCTGACGGGACTGACCCGTCTTCTCCGCGTCCGACATGCGTCCCCTCTGCTGCTACCGCTGCTACCCGCGCAACCCGCCCTGACAGAGCCTTCATTGTCCCTCACTCAAGGACTGGTCCACGCCCAGGGTCCAACGTCCCTCATGATGGGCTGCGCACAAGGAGGGACCGCCATGCCCCATACACGGACACTGCTGGCCATACCCCTTGCGGTGACCCTCATCGGCCTGGCTTCCGCCAGTGCGCCGCCGGCCGCGAAACCGGCCGCGGACGCCACTCTTCCTTTGCTCGTCACCCGAGGCAAGGCCCCCGCCGCGGCTCTGTTGGCCCGTGAAGCCCCATGGTCAACGACCACGCCGGGAGCCCCGGCTCCTCCACCTGACCGGCAGACGACCCAACGGCCCCTCTGGCACTTCGCCCACGCCAACCGGCCCACAGCCGACGCCACCGCCCCAGGCACGGACGGTAACCCGGCACCCGCCGCCGGCACGGAACCCGACAACGACGGTGCCGCCGCCCGGATCCGCCGCACCGACCACTTCCGCGCCGGAAGCATCACCAAGACGTTCATCGCGACGGTCATCCTTCAACTGGCCGCCGAACACCGTCTCTCCCTGTCCGACCCCGTGAAACGCCATCTGCCCGGCCTCTTCCGCGACAGTGACCCCGAGGACCGCGCCCTCACCCTGCGCTCTCTGCTCACCCACACCAGCGGCCTTGCGGACTACTACACCACCGGCGCCAAAGGGCCCGTCCCCCTCACTCCGACGGAGGCGGTCCGCACCGCCCTCGCCCTCCCCGCGACCACACCCGGCCGCTGGTCGTACTCCAACACCAACTACGTCGTCCTCGGCATGGTGATCAAGCAGGTCACCGGCCGTTCGTACGCCGCCGAGACCGCACGCCGCATCCTCACCCCCCTTCGCCTGTCCGGCACTTCTTTCCCCGGCACCCGCACCACGCTCCCGTCCCCGCACGGCCGCGCGTACACGAGCGAGGGCCAGGACGTCACCGCCCTCAACCCGGGCGGCGCGGGCGCCGCGGGAGAACTGATCTCCACGCTCGCCGACCTCAACCGCTTCTACGCCGCCCTCCTCGCCGGCCGGCTGCTCCCCATGACCCAGCTCCGCCAGATGCTCAACACCCGCGCCGCACAAGGCCGCTACGGCATGGGCGTCTACCCGCAGAAGCTGCCCTGCGGCACCACGGTCTGGGGCCACAACGGCCGCATCAGCGGAAGCTACGTACGCACGGCCGCCACCCGCGACGGCGACCGCGTCCTCACTTTCCGGGTCAACACGGACGAGAGGGTCGACCCGGCCCTCGAACGGACACTCCTGGCAGCGCAGTTCTGTCCGCGGTAGAGCGCCGCGATGCCGCTCCCTGGAGCGGCACGACCGGCCTCCCTAAAGCGGCACGATGTCCGGCGCCCCCAGCCTCGCCGCGTCCGCCGTCTGGTCGTCCGGCTGCCGCTGCGACTCCCGCTCCGCCTCCACCCGCTTCTCGTAGTGCTGAACCTCCCTCTCCACCTGGTCCTTGTCCCAGCCGAGGACCGGCGCCATCAGCTCCGCGCACGCCCGCGCGCTGCGCGTGCCCCGGTCGAACGTCTCGATCGAGATGCGCGTGCGCCGGGTCAGCACGTCATCCAGGTGCCGTGCCCCCTCGTGCGACGCGGCATAGACGATCTCGGCGCGCAGATAGTCGTCCGCGGCGGGCAGCGGCTCGCCCAGTGTGGGATCGGCCGTGACGAGGGCGAGGACCTCTTCCGCCAATGAGCCGTACCGGTTCAACAGGTGCTCCACACGGACCACATGAAGCCCGGTGCGGGCCGCGATCCTGGCACGCGCGTTCCACAGCGCCTTGTACCCCTCGGCGCCGACCAGCGGGATGTCCTCGGTGACACAGTCGGCGACCCGCTGGTCGAGGCCGTGCACCGCCTCGTCCACGGCGTCCTTCGCCATGACGCGGTACGTCGTGTACTTGCCGCCCGCGATGACCACGAGGCCCGGTGCCGGATGGGCCACCGTGTGCTCGCGCGACAGCTTGCTCGTGGCGTCCGACTCGCCGGCGAGCAGCGGCCGCAGTCCTGCGTACACCCCTTGGACGTCGTCCCGTGAAAGGGGCACCGCGAGCACCGAGTTCACGTGCTCGAGGAGATAGTCGATGTCGGCGCTGGACGCCGCGGGATGTGCCTTGTCCAGGTCCCAGTCGGTGTCGGTCGTCCCCACGATCCAGTGCCGTCCCCACGGAATGACGAAGAGGACGCTCTTCTCCGTCCGCAGGATCAGCCCGGTCGTCGAGTTGATCCGGTCCTTGGGTACGACCAGATGGATACCCTTGGACGCCCTGACGTGGAACTGTCCCCGCTCCCCGACCATGGCCTGTGTGTCGTCCGTCCACACCCCGGTGGCGTTGACCACCTGCTTGGCCCGGACCTCGTACTCCCCGCCGCCCTCCACGTCCTGGACGCGGGCGCCGACGACGCGTTCACCCTCGCGCAGGAAGCCCGTGACCCGCGCGCGGTTGGCTGCCTTGGCGCCGTACGCCACGGCCGTGCGCACGAGTGTCGCCACATAGCGCGCGTCGTCCATCTGCGCGTCGTAATACTGCATGGCCCCTGTGAGTGCGTCCTTCTTCAGGCACGGGGCGACGCGCAGAGCGTGACGCCGGGTCAGGTGGCGGTGCATGGGCAGGCCTCGGCCGTGCCCTCTGGACATCGACATGGCGTCGTACAACGCGACGCCCGATCCGGCGTAGATCCGCTCCCAGCCCTTGTGCTGCAAGGGGTACAGGAACGGCACCGGCTTCACCAGGTGGGGGGCGAGCCGCTCCAGGAGCAGGCCGCGCTCCTTCAGCGCCTCGCGCACCAGCGCGAAGTCGAGCATCTCCAGATAGCGCAGTCCGCCGTGGATCAGCTTGCTCGACCGGCTCGACGTGCCCGAGGCCCAGTCCCGCGCCTCGACCAAGCCGGTGGACAAGCCGCGGGTCACGGCGTCAAGTGCGGTGCCCGCACCGACCACTCCCGCGCCCACGACCAGGACATCCAGCTCCCGCTCGGCCATTCCCGCAAGTGACTCGGCACGCTCCGCCGGTCCCAAGGTCGCTGTCCTCACCGCTGCCTCCCGTTTGCTGTCGGGTGTGGTCGCGCTCACATCATGCCCAGATTGTGGCCGGGTCCGCTGAGTTCACGTGCCGCCTGTGGACAACAAGCGGCCAACACTCCGACGCCCGGCGCAGCGCAATGCCACATAACGGTCATATTTACTCCTAGTCTGACATTGCGCTGGTCCACCTTGTCCACAGGACTTGCGCGCTCGTCCCGCTCCGGCTATTGGGAGGACGGCCCACCGCCATGCCCGCAGATCTCGCCGTCATCGGACTCGGCCACCTCGGCCTGCCCCTCGCCCAGGCCGCCGTCTCCGGCGGCATCGCCACCATCGGCTACGACCCCGCCCGCGCCGTCGACCTGGCGAGCGGACGCCTGCCCTGTGACGGCGCCGAGGGAATCCTCACGGCCGCCGATGTCCGCCGGATGCTCTCGGGAGGCTTCAGGCCCACCACCGACCCGGTCGAGCTCGGCCGGGTCCGCACCGCGGTCATCTGCGCTCCCACCCCTCAGGCAGCCGACCGCAGCCTCGACCTGAGCCAGGTGGCCGATGCCGCCCGCGCCCTGGCCGCGCGGCTGCGCCCGCACACCACGGTGATCCTCGAGTCACCCGCCTACCCCGGTACCACGGAGGAATTCCTGCGCCCCATCCTCGAGGAGGGCTCAGGCCTGCGCGCGGGCCGCGACTTCCACCTCGCCCACTCGCCCGGCCGCCTCGACCCGGGCAACCGCACCCACGGCTACGCCGGCACCCCCAAGGTCATCGGCGGCCTCACCCCGGCCTGCACCGAATCGGCCGCCGCCTTCTACGGCCGCCTCACGGACAAGGTCGTACGCGCGCGTGGCCCACGCGAGGCCGAGACCGTGCACCTCCTCGAGACCAACTACCGGCACGTGAACATGGCCCTGGTCAATGAGATGGCCGTGCTCTGCCACGACCTGAGCATCGACCTGTGGGACGTCATCCGCTGCGCCGAGACCAAGCCGTTCGGCTTCCAGGCCTTCCGCCCGGGACCCGGCGTCGGCGGCCACGGCGTCCCCCTGGACATCCCGGGCCCCGGCCGCGGCACGCACCCCCTGCGCATGGTCGAACTGGCCCAGCAGGTCAACGACCGCATGCCCCGGTACGTGATCCAGCGCTCGGCGGCCCTGCTCAACGAACACGGCAAGTCCGCCCGCGGCGCCCGCGTCCTGCTCCTCGGCGTCACGTACAAGCCCGACCTCGCCGACCAGCAGGGCTCCCCCGCCCAGGAGGTCGCGACCCGCCTGATGGAGATGGGCGCCGCCGTCAGCTACCACGACCCCTACGTCCCCAGCTGGAGCGTGCTCGGCCACCCCGTCCCGCGCGCGGACTCCCTCTACGAGGCCGCGGCCGACGCCGACCTCACGATCCTGCTCCAGCACCACCGGACGTACGACCTGCAGGGCCTGGCCGTGAAGGCCCAGCTGCTCCTCGACACCCGCGGCGCGACCCCGGCGGGCGCGGCCCACCGCCTCTGACGGCGGAAAGACGCACGGGAAAGGGCCCCGGTACGGATACCGGGGCCCTTCCTGAAACTGAACCGTCAGCGGCTGTGCTGCGAGTCCGCGACCGTCACCTCGACGCGCTGGAACTCCTTGAGCTCGCTGTAGCCCGTCGTCGCCATCGCCCGGCGCAGCGCCCCGAAGAAGTTCATCGAGCCGTCCGGGATGTGCGAGGGACCGGTGAGGATCTCCTCCGTCGTGCCGACCACACCGAGGTCGACGCGCTTGCCGCGCGGCACGTCCTCGTGGACGGCCTCCATGCCCCAGTGGTGCCCCTTGCCCGGCGCGTCCGTGGCGCGCGCCAGCGGGGAGCCCACCATGACCGCGTCGGCACCGCAGGCGATGGCCTTGGGCAGGTCACCCGACCAGCCCACGCCGCCGTCGGCGATGACGTGCACGTACCGGCCACCGGACTCGTCCATGTAGTCACGGCGGGCGGCGGCGACATCCGCGACGGCGGTGGCCATCGGGACCTGGATGCCCAGGACGTTGCGCGTGGTGTGCGCGGCGCCACCACCGAAGCCGACGAGGACACCGGCGGCGCCCGTACGCATCAGGTGCAGCGCGGCGGTGTACGTGGCGCAGCCGCCGACGATCACCGGCACGTCGAGCTCGTAGATGAACTGCTTGAGGTTGAGCGGCTCGGCGGCTCCGGAGACGTGCTCGGCGGAGACGGTGGTCCCGCGGATGACGAAGATGTCGACACCGGCGTCCACGACGGCCTTGGAGAACTCGGCGGTGCGCTGCGGGGAGAGCGCGGCGGCGGTGACCACGCCCGAGTCGCGCACCTCCTTGATGCGCTGCCCGATCAGGTCGGCCTGGATGGGGGCGGCGTAGATCTCCTGGAGACGCCGGGTCGCGTTGTCGGTGTCCAGCTCCGCGATCTCGTCGAGCAGCGGCTGCGGGTCCTCGTACCGCGTCCACAGTCCTTCGAGGTTCAGGACGCCGAGACCACCCAGCTCGCCGATGCGGATCGCGGTCTGCGGCGAGACGACCGAGTCCATCGGCGCCGCCAGGAAGGGCAGCTCGAAGCGGTAGGCGTCGATCTGCCAGGCGATCGAGACCTCCTTCGGGTCGCGGGTACGACGGCTCGGCACGACGGCGATGTCGTCGAAGGCGTACGCCCGGCGGCCGCGCTTGCCGCGCCCGATCTCGATCTCAGTCACGTGGGTGGCCCTTCAGCTTTCTTCGGTACTTCGCACTTCTTCGGCACTTCGGCACTCGGTCTGCCGCTCCAGTATCCCCGACGCGCGCAAAGGGGGCGGCCCGGGGAATCCGGACCGCCCCCACGCGCGCATGGAGCGCCGTTTCAGCGCTGCTGGGCGTGCAAGGCTGTCAGCGCTTGTTCGTGTAGTTCGGCGCTTCGACCGTCATCTGGATGTCGTGCGGGTGGCTCTCCTTGAGGCCCGCCGAGGTGATCCGTACGAAGCGGCCGTTCTTCTGGAGCTCCGGCACCGTCTGGCCGCCTACGTAGAACATCGACTGGCGCAGACCGCCGACCAGCTGGTGCACGACCGAGGAGAGCGGGCCGCGGTAGGGCACCTGGCCCTCGATGCCCTCGGGCACGAGCTTCTCGTCGGAGGCGACGCCCTCCTGGAAGTAGCGGTCCTTGGAGAAGGACTTGCGGTCGCCGCGGGTCTGCATCGCACCCAGCGAGCCCATGCCGCGGTACGACTTGAACTGCTTGCCGTTGATGAACATCAGCTCGCCCGGCGACTCCTCACAGCCTGCGAGCAGCGAGCCCAGCATGACCGTGTCCGCGCCGGCGACGAGCGCCTTGGCGATGTCGCCCGAGTACTGGAGGCCACCGTCACCGATGACCGGGACACCGGCCTCCTTGGCGGCGAGCGACGCTTCGTAGATGGCCGTCACCTGCGGTACGCCGATACCGGCGACGACACGCGTCGTACAGATGGAGCCGGGTCCGACGCCGACCTTGATGCCGTCGACACCGGCGTCGATGAGGGACTTGGCGCCGTCACGGGTGGCGATGTTGCCGCCGATGACGTCCACGCCCGACGCGTTGGACTTGATCTTGGCGACCATGTCGCCGACCAGGCGGGAATGGCCGTGCGCGGTGTCGACGACGATGAAGTCCACGCCGGCCTCGATCAGGGCCTGGGCACGCTCGAAGGCGTCACCGGCGACACCGACGGCGGCGCCCACCAGGAGGCGGCCTTCCGCGTCCTTGGCGGCGCCGGGGTACTTCTCGGCCTTGACGAAGTCCTTGACCGTGATGAGGCCCTTGAGGACACCGCTGTCGTCGACGAGCGGAAGCTTCTCGATCTTGTGACGGCGCAGCAGCTCCATGGCGTCGACGCCGGAGATGCCGACCTTGCCGGTGACCAGCGGCATCGGCGTCATGACCTCGCGCACCTGGCGCGTGCGGTCCGACTCGAAGGCCATGTCGCGGTTGGTGACGATGCCAAGGAGCTTGCCCGCCGGGTCGGTCACCGGTACGCCGCTGATGCGGAACTTGGCGCAGATCGCGTCCGCCTCACCGAGCGTCGCGTCCGGGTGCACCGTGATCGGGTCGGTGACCATGCCGGACTCGGAGCGCTTCACGAGGTCGACCTGGTTGGCCTGGTCCGCGATGGAGAGGTTGCGGTGCAGCACGCCGACGCCGCCCTGCCGCGCCATGGCGATCGCCATGCGGGACTCGGTGACCTTGTCCATCGCCGCGGACAGCAGCGGGACGTTCACGCGCACGTTCTTCGAGATGAGCGAGGAAGTGTCGATCTGGTCCGGCGCCATGTCGGACGCGCCGGGCAGCAGCAGCACGTCGTCGTAGGTCAGCCCGAGCGTCGCGAATTTCTCGGGCACCCCAGTCGAAGAACCGCCGTTTGCAGTCATGACACCTTCCCCAAATGGCCTTGATCGGTGCGGATGTCCATGCTAACGGGAACGGAGGGTGTCTCATTCCACGATCAAGATCATCGATCAGGTTTGTACGTTCGTACGTCATGAACGGACACCGAAGGCGCTCATCGGGCGACCAGTGACCCTTTCTGCTCGGCCAGTGCCCGCAACCGGCTCACCTACTGCTCGGCGAGTGCCCGCAACCGACTCAGCGCGCGATGCTGCGCGACCCGCACAGCGCCCGGGGACATGCCGAGCATCTGCCCGGTCTCCTCGGCCGTGAGCCCGACCGCGATCCTCAGGAGCAGCAGCTCGCGCTGGTTCTCCGGAAGGTTCGCCATGAGCTTCTTGGCCCATGCGGCGTCGCTGCTGAGCAGCGCACGCTCCTCCGGACCGAGGGAGTCGTCGGGCCGCTCGGGCATCTCGTCCGACGGCACCGCCGTGGATCCGGGATGGCGCATCGCGGCGCGCTGCAGATCGGCGACCTTGTGCGCGGCGATCGCGAAGACGAAGGCTTCGAAGGGACGCCCCGTGTCCTTGTAGCGCGGCAGCGCCAGAAGGACCGCGACGCACACTTCCTGCGCCAGGTCCTCGACGAAGTGCCGCGCGTCACCGGGCAGTCGGGACAGTCTGGTGCGGCAGTACCGCAGCGCCAGGGGGTGTACGTGAGCCAGCAGATCGTGCGTCGCCTGCTCGTCACCCTCGACCGCGCGAAGAACGAGGGCACCGATCACCGTCGTCTTGTCATCGCGCATCGGTCCATGGTGCCTTGGCGCTGATTGATCCGCGGCACCACGTCCGTAGTTGTGCACCGAAGCGTTATGAGCAGGTGCGCCGGAACTCATCTCGTGCGCCCTCCCCTCCCGCTCGACCGACCTGTCCCCGAGGAACTCCACCCCTCAAGGATGCGGCATCGGCGGCGAAGCAACGGCAACCGCTCCCGCGAGGGGGAGCGACGGGCGTCCGTCACCCCGCCCACCACACGGCGGGCGGGGAAAGCCGTGCCCGCACGGCGGCACACCTATCGCACCAGGCCCCAGCGGAAACCGAGCGCCACGGCGTGCGCGCGGTCCGAGGCGCCGAGCTTCTTGAACAACCGCCTCGCGTGGGTCTTGACCGTGTCCTCGGAGAGAAAAAGCTCACGTCCGATCTCGGCGTTGGACCGGCCGTGGCTCATGCCTTCAAGCACCTGGATCTCACGCGCGGTGAGCGTGGGCGCCGCGCCCATCTCGGCCGAACGCAGTCTGCGCGGAGCCAGCCGCCACGTCGGGTCGGCGAGCGCCTGCGTGACGGTCGCGCGCAGTTCGGCGCGCGAGGCGTCCTTGTGCAGATAGCCGCGGGCTCCCGCGGCGACCGCGAGCGCGACGCCGTCCAGGTCCTCGGCCACGGTGAGCATGATGATGCGCGCACCGGGGTCGGCGGACAGCAGCCGCCGGACCGTCTCCACGCCGCCCAGACCGGGCATGCGTACGTCCATCAGAATCAGGTCCGAGCGGTCGGCGCCCCAGCGGCGGAGGACTTCCTCGCCGTTGGCCGCCGTCGTCACACGCTCGACGCCGGGCACGGTCGCAACCGCGCGGCGGAGCGCCTCTCGGGCAAGCGGGGAGTCGTCGCAGACGAGGACGGATGTCATGAGTGTCCTCCGCGGCTCTCACAGCTGCTGCGCGTCACCTTGAGCCTCCAGGCTGGTACATATTCGTCACCTGTGCGGTTGACGCTCTCGGACATCTGCCCGAGCGCTTGTTCTTTCAACCGCCTCGCACTCTCAACGACGGTCACCCGAAAGAGTTACGGGACGGTCAGCCACGTTCGGCACTCTACGTGAGGGCGCGGACACAGAGCAGGCAGCGCAAGAGACCCTCAACCTTTCATCACAACCCATGCCCCATTTAGCCCCCCTCCTTCCCTTTTGCCAGTGTATGTGGCTAGATTTTCCAATGAGTCATATTTTCATCTCCTTAGACAGTAGATGTACGGTCGTGGGCACCGTATCCGCGCAGAACGGCTACCAGGAGACAAGCAATGGCAGATTTCTCCCGCCTTCCAGGACCGAACGCAGATCTCTGGGACTGGCAGCTCCTCGCGGCCTGCCGAGGGGTCGACAGCTCGCTCTTCTTCCACCCTGAGGGCGAGCGGGGCGCGGCACGCAGCGCGCGTGAGAACTCCGCCAAGGAGGTCTGCATGAGGTGCCCGGTACGCGCGGAGTGCGCCGCTCACGCCCTCGCGGTACGGGAGCCGTACGGCGTGTGGGGCGGGCTCACCGAGGACGAGCGCGAGGAGCTCATGGGCCGCGCCCGCAACCGCCTGGTCACCACGAGCGCGCCCTCGGCGTCGGCCGCACACGGCGGCATGGTCACGCGAAACTGAAGGAACGTTTCTCCACAGGCGCACGGCTCAATGCTCGGCCCCATGATCGACTAAGTGCTCGGCTCAGCACTCAGTTCAGTACCCGGCTCAGCGCTCCGCGGCGCGCGCGAGGTGGTCCAGCGTGGCTGCCACCGCGGGCACCTGCGCCAGATCCGGCAGGGTGAGCGCGACGATCTCGCGCTGGACGGCAGGCTCCACCGTCACTGTGCGTGCACCTTTGGGGCGTACGGATTCGATGGCCAGTTCGGGCAGCACCGCGACCCCGAGGCCCGCGCCGACCAGACCGATCACCGCCGGATAGTCGTCGGTCGCGAAATCGATGCGGGGCACGAAACCCGCCCCTTCGCAGACCTCGACCAACTGCCTCCGACAGCGCGGGCAGCCCGCGATCCACGGCTCGTCGGCCAGCTCCCCGATGGCGACCGACTCCGCCTTGGCGAGCCGGTGCCCCTCGGGCACGAGACCGACGAGCCGGTCGGCGAGAAGAGGGCGTACGACCAGGTCGTCCCACTCTTCGGCGGCGGACGCGCCTTCGTAGCGGAAAGCGAGCGCCACGTCGCAGTCGCCCTCGCGCAGCATCTCGACCGAGCGCGGCGGTTCGGCCTCCACGAGCGAGACGCGGGTACCGGGGTGAGCCGCGCGCAGGGCGGCCAGCGCGCTCGGCACCAGCGTCGAGCTGCCGCTGGGGAAGGAGACGAGGCGGACACGGCCCGCCCGCAGGCCCGCGATCGCGGCGACCTCCTCCTCGGCGGCCGTCAGCCCCGCCAGGATGCCGGTGGCGTGCCGGACCAGGGCTTCGCCTGCCTGGGTCAGCCGCATCTCCCGCCCAGTGCGGATCAGCAGTGTCGTGCCCGCGGAGGCTTCCAGCACCTTCATCTGCTGGCTCACGGCGGGCTGGGTGCAGCCGAGCTCGCGCGCCGCGGCCGAGAAGGAGCCGGTGGTGGCGACCGCACGCAGGACGCGGAGATGACGGGCTTCGATCATGTTGCAAGCATAAGCGGCACTTGGGGCGGGCGCCCAATAATGCGTCGACACTTTGAACACGCTCCCCTAGCCTTCCGTCATGAAGCTTCTCTCCGTGAATCAGGGCCGGTTCGAGGCCGTGGAGTACACCGACGCCCCTTCGGGCGGCACCGGAATCGACAAGCGCCCCGCCGAAGGGGCCGTACGGGTGACGGCGCCCGGCGCGAAGGGCGTCGCCGGCAGCGGGGTGGCCGGGGACGAGGTCTGCGACCTGCGGCACCACGGCGGTGACGACCAGGCCGTGTACGCCTACGCGCGCGAGGATCTCGACGAGTGGGAACGGCTGCTCGGCCGCTCGCTGCGGCACGGCTCCTTCGGCGAGAACCTCACCACGTCCGGGATCGACGTGAGCGGCGCCAAGATCGGTGAGCGCTGGCGGGTCGGCCCCGATCTGCTTCTCGAGGTGACGTCGGGCCGCATTCCCTGCCAGACGTTCCAGGGCCACCTCGGCGAGACGAAGTGGGTCAAGCGCTTCACCCGGCAGGGCGCTCCGGGCGCCTATCTGCGGGTGATCGAGCCGGGTGAGATCCGCGCCGGGGACACGATGGAGATCGCGCACCGCCCGGCACACGACGTCACCGTCGCCCTCCAGTTCAGGGCCGTCATGACGGAGAAGCACCTGCTGCCGAGCCTGCTCGCCGCCGGTGACGCGCTGCATCCCGAGATCCTGGAGTCGGCCCGTAAGTACGCGGACAAGTACGGTTCGCGGGCGTCGTAACCGGCGGTCCCCGGATCTCACTAGCCTTGGCACATGACTACGGCTCTGATTACGGGATCGACAGCCGGTATCGGCGCGGCCTTCGCCCGGCGGCTCGCCGGTGACGGCCACAACCTGGTTCTGGTGGCACGGAACACCGAGCGGCTTCGGGAACAGGCGACCGAACTGCACGACCGGCACGGCATCGAGGCGGAGGTCCTCACCGCGGACCTCGCGACCGACGACGGGATCGCCGCCGTCGAGAAGCGTCTCGCGGACCGCAGGGACGCGGTCGACCTGTTGGTGAACAACGCCGGCTTCGGCAACAGGGGGCAGTATCTGGAGGTGCCGATCGAGGACGAGCTGACGATGCTCAAGGTGCACTGCGAGGCGGTGCTCCGGCTGACGTCGGCGGCGACGGAGTCGATGCGGGACCGGGGCCGCGGCGGCGTCGTCAACGTCGCTTCGGTGGCGGCGTTCGTGCCGCGCGGGACGTATGGCGCGTCGAAGGCGTGGGTCGTGCAGTTCACGCAGGGAGCGGCGAAGGACCTGGCGGGATCCGGGGTGCGGCTGATGGCCCTGTGCCCCGGATTCGTACGGACCGAGTTCCATGAGCGCGCCGGGATGGGGACGTCGAACATCCCCAAGTGGATGTGGCTCGACGCGGACAAGCTGGTCGCGGCGGCGCTGTCCGACTTGGCGCGGGGCAAGACTCTGTCCATCCCGGACCCGCGCTACAAGGCCCTGATGGGCGTGGTGAAGGTGACCCCGAGGGCGCTGCTCGGCGGAGTGACATCGCGGACGGGACGTAAGTACGGCCCGCAGTAAGACATCCGGGGGCGCCCCGTCAGGGGCGAGGGGAACTGCGCGACAAGCCACGACGGTTCCGCACCCGAGAACGCACGGAGGCCCGGCACCCCACTACGGGGTACCGGGCCTCCGGTTCAGCTACGCGGCAGCGTCAAGCAGCGGATCAGTGCGAGTGACCGTGGCCGTGGCCGTGACCGGCGTCGCCCTCGTCCTCGGCCGGCTTCTCGACGACCAGGGTCTCGGTCGTGAGGAGCAGCGACGCGATGGACGCGGCGTTCTCCAGGGCGGAGCGGGTGACCTTGACCGGGTCGATGACGCCGGCCTTGACCAGGTCGCCGTACTCGCCGGTGGCGGCGTTGAAGCCGAAGCCCTTGTCGAGCTCGGCGACCTTCGAGGTGATGACGTAGCCCTCGAGGCCGGCGTTCTCGGCGATCCAGCGCAGCGGCTCGACGGCGGCGCGGCGGACGACGGCGACACCGGTGGCCTCGTCGCCCTCCTTGCCGAGGTTGCCCTCGAGCACCTTGACGGCGTGCACCAGAGCGGAGCCACCACCGGAGACGATGCCCTCCTCGACCGCGGCGCGGGTCGCGGAGATGGCGTCCTCCAGACGGTGCTTCTTCTCCTTGAGCTCCACCTCGGTGGCGGCGCCGACCTTGATGACGCACACGCCGCCGGCCAGCTTCGCGAGGCGCTCCTGGAGCTTCTCGCGGTCCCAGTCGGAGTCCGTGGACTCGATCTCGGCCTTGATCTGGTTGACGCGGCCTTCGACCTCGGCGGAGTTGCCCCCACCGTCGACGACCGTGGTGTCGTCCTTGGTGATGGTCACGCGACGGGCGGTGCCGAGCACGTCCAGGCCGACCTGGTCGAGCTTGAGGCCGACCTCTTCGGCGATGACGGTGGCGCCGGTGAGCGTGGCGAGGTCACCGAGCATGGCCTTGCGGCGGTCACCGAAGCCGGGGGCCTTCACCGCGACGGCGTTGAAGGTGCCGCGGATCTTGTTCACGACCAGGGTCGAGAGGGCCTCGCCCTCGACGTCCTCGGCGATGATCAGCAGCGGCTTCGAGGCGTTGGTCTGGATGACCTTCTCGAGCAGCGGCAGCAGGTCCTGGATGGACGAGATCTTGCCCTGGTGGATGAGGATGTACGGGTCGTCGAGGACGGCCTCCATACGCTCCTGGTCGGACACCATGTACGGGGACAGGTAGCCCTTGTCGAAGGCCATGCCCTCGGTGAAGTCCAGCTCCAGACCGAAGGTGTTGGACTCCTCGACGGTGATGACACCGTCCTTGCCGACCTTGTCCATCGCCTCGGCGATGAGCTCGCCGACCTGCGGGTCCTGGGCGGACAGACCGGCGACGGCCGCGATGTCGGCCTTGTCGTCGATCGGGCGCGCGGTGGCGAGGAGCTCCGCGGAGACGGCCGCGACGGCGGCGTCGATGCCCTTCTTCAGGGCGGCCGGGGAGGCGCCGGCGGCTACGTTGCGCAGGCCTTCCTTGACCAGGGCCTGGGCGAGCACGGTCGCGGTGGTGGTGCCGTCACCCGCGATGTCGTTGGTCTTGGTCGCCACCTCCTTGACGAGCTGCGCGCCAAGGTTCTCGTACGGGTCGTCGACCTCGACCTCACGGGCGATGGTGACGCCGTCGTTGGTGATGGTGGGGGCGCCGAACTTCTTGTCGATGACGACGTTGCGGCCACGGGGGCCGATCGTCACCTTGACCGTGTCGGCAAGCTTGTTGACGCCGCGCTCGAGGGCGCGACGGGCGTCCTCGTCGAACTTCAGGATCTTCGCCATGGGAGCGGTTCAGCCCTCTCGAAAACTCAGGGGGGTCCGGGGTCGACCTCGACCCCCGGAATGTTCAGCAACGAACCGCGCCCCTCGCCGCCCGGCAATCAGCGGGGTGACCAGGGGCGCAGCTCATAGCAAAATCTGGTGAAGCGGGTGAATTACTTCTCGACGATCGCGAGTACGTCGCGAGCCGAGAGGACGAGGTACTCGTCACCGTTGTACTTCACCTCGGTGCCGCCGTACTTGCTGTACAGCACGACATCGCCGACCTTCACGTCGAGCGGCAGGCGCTCGCCGTTCTCGAAGCGGCCCGGGCCCACGGCGAGGACAGCACCCTCCTGGGGCTTCTCCTTCGCGGTGTCCGGAATGACCAGGCCAGAGGCCGTGGTCTGCTCGGCGTCGAGCGGCTGGACCACAATGCGGTCCTCAAGCGGCTTGATGGCAACCTTGGAGCTGGCGGTCGTCACGATCCGGTCTCCCCCTTCGGAGATCTACGGGGTTAACAGTCTGGGGTGGCGACCAGGTGGATCCGTCGTCGCGGGTGCCGGACCTGCCCGTCGCTGTTGGCACTCTCCAGTGGTGAGTGCCAAGGCCGAGACTAGGACGACGATTAGCACTCGGTCAAGCGGACTGCTAATTCGCTGACGCGGGTCTTATCCGGGTGGAGTGCGCTCGGGGGGCACGGAGGCCGCCTCGCGCCCCTCCGCGCAACGTCTCCCGAGGGCCGGCGGTTCCGTCTTCGCGTCCACGCGCCGCCCGGTTTCCGGCGGGCCCGCGGGTGGCGCGCAACTGGGCGAGGCCCCCGGTTTTCTCGGGGGGACCTTCTCCGCCGCCTTGCGGCCGAGGCGCTCGATCGGGTCCACCGACTGCGCGCACCCGGTGAGCAGCGCGGGCGCGAGCACGCCTGCCGCGAGGGTGGCGGCGAGGAAGCGGTGCGCCCGCGCCCGCCCGGTCACAGGTGGTCCTCCAGCCCGGTCACAGGTAGTCCTCCAGCCTGGCCACCGCGTACCCCTTGTCGGTGACCGTCTTCATGACCTTGCGGACCATGTCGGGCATCGTGCCCTTCCAGTCCTCGCGGCCCCGGAAGTGCGTGAGGATGATGTCGCCGGGGTGCAGGTCCCGGTCCCACTCGCGCCACTCCATGCGGTCGGCGAAGGCCTCGGAGGCCCACAGCGGCACGGCCTTGATCCCGCAGGACTTGGCGGCCCGCAGCGTGTCCGCGTTGTAGTTGCCGTACGGCGGGCGGAAGAGCTCCGGCCGCTTGCCGTAGCGCTTGTGGATGACGTCTTGCATGCCGCAGATCTCGCGGCGCTGGCCCGCGTACGAGAGGCCCGGCATGTAGCGGTGGTTGAGCGTGTGGTTGTTCAGCACGACACCACGGGACTGCATCTTCTTGAAGTAGCCGTAGTCCTCCTTGACCAGATAGTCGCTGAGGAACGCGGTGTAGGGGATCTGCAGTTCGCTCATCATCTTGAGCAGCGCCGGGTCCTTCTCGGCGCCGTCGTCGATGGTCAGGAAGACGATCTTCTTCTTGGTCGGGATCGTCGTGAAGACGGGCGGCAGACTCGACTGCCCCTTGACCTCGAACCCCTTGCGGGTGGTGATCTTCGGCTTCTTCTCCGGGGCTCGCGGCGCGGCCAGCGGGGTCTTCGCCAGGCCCCAGCGCTTGGCGGCGGCGGCGCGGGCGACCTGGGCGACGCGGAGTTTCTGGGCGTAGGAGTCGAGGGCGCGGGCGGGCGGCGCGTCCAGACGCTGCTGGCCGGGGGCGGGGTTCGACCCGCCGTCGGCGCCCGAGGCGCAGCCGGAGGCGATCGCGGCGACGGCGAGCACGGCCACCCCGGCGCGTACCCGTCCCCTGGCCCGGCGCCACGCCCGGCCTCGCCCCGGAGTGTGCCACCTTGGGCTGAATTTGTCGTTTTGTCTTACTAGTTGCATGGCGCCGGATCTTTGCAGCTCACGGCCCCGCTGCCGGGCCGACACCGCCACCGGGCGCGCACCATCCACCGACTGGCCCACAATGGGCCGGGTGAACGACCTCGACCGCGCCTCGACCGCCCTGACCTCCTTCTCCGCGCTGCTCACCCCCGAAGGCCGGTCCCTTCTCGATCTCGACGAGGTACGGGAGGCCGATCCGGCCCGGGAGCTGGCCGTCGCCACCCGCCTGCGCCGCGATCACCCGGCCGAGCTGGTCACCGCGGTGCTCGCGCAGGCGCGGCTGCGCCGCCGTGCGGTGGCGAAATTCGGGGCCGAGGACGCGCGGCGGATGTTCTTCACTGCGAACGGCGTCGAGCAGGCGACCCGTACGAGCGTGGCCGTGCACCGCGCCGAGAGCTTCGAGGCACTCGGCGTACGCGGTGTGGCCGACCTCTGCTGTGGCATCGGCGGCGACGCGATCGCCCTGGCCCGGGCCGGGATCTCCGTACTCGCCGTCGACCGTGACCCGCTGACCTGCGCGGTGGCGCGCGCGAACGCGGACGCCCTTGGCCTCGCGGACCTCATCGAGGTGCGCGAGGCCGATGTGACCGAGGTCGACACGTCCGCGTACGACGCGGTCTTCGTGGACCCGGCGCGGCGGGGCGGACGGGGCCGCGTCTTCGACCCCGAGGCGTACTCCCCGCCGCTCTCCTGGGCGATCGAGGCAGCCCGCAAGGCCCCGCACGCGGCGCTGAAGATCGCTCCCGGCATTCCGCACGAGGCGGTGCCCGCCGATGCCGCCGCGGAGTGGATCTCGGACGGCGGGGACGTGAAGGAGGCCGTGCTCTGGTTCGGCTCGGACAGCCCGTCCTCCCACCGCGCGACACTGCTGCCCTCGGGCTCCTCCCTGTGGTCCTCGCTCGACGCGATGCTGCCGGACCCCCAGGTGCGGCCGGTGGGACGCTACCTGTACGAACCGGACGGCGCCGTCATCCGCGCGCATCTGGTGGCGGAGGTGGCCGCGCGGGTGGAGGGCGGCCTGATCGACGAGACCATCGCGTACGTCACCTCCGACTCGCCGCATGCGACGCCGTACGCGACCGCGTATGAGATCACCGACCAACTCCCCTTCGGAGTCAAGAAGTTGAAGGCGGTGCTGCGGGAGCGCGAGGTCGGGATCCTCACGGTGAAGAAGCGGGGCTCCGCGGTGGAACCGGAGGAACTGCGACGGAAGGTGAAGCCGCAGGGCAAGAACTCCGCGACGGTGTTTCTGACGCGGGTGGCCGGTGCGCCGGCGATGCTGATCGGGCAACCGGTGGCCGAATCTTGAAGCCGGGTCTCCGGCACCGTCGATCACCGGCTCCGCCGAGCTGGTCCTCAAACGCCGGACGGGCTACAGGACTCGGCCCGCCCCATCAACAACTCCCGCTCCCGCGAGTTCCGCGTGAGCGCCGCCGCCCGCTCGAACTCCGCCCGCGCCTCCGCCGCACGCCCGAGCCGCAGCAGCAGGTCACCGCGCACGCTCGGCAGCAAGTGGTAGCCCTTCAGGGCGGGCTCCTCCGCGAGCGCGTCCACCAGGCGCAGGGCCTGGGCCGGGCCCGAGACCATCGACACCGCCACCGCGCGGTTCAGTTCGATCACCGGTGACGGCGTGCGGGCGGCAAGCAGCTCGTACAGGGCGACGATCTGGGGCCAGTCCGTTTCCTCGTACGACGCGGCGTTCGCGTGGCAGGCGGCGATCGCGGCCTGCAGTTCGTACGGTCCTGGCGGCGCGCCGGGAGCCGCCGAGCGGGCGCGGGCGAGTGCGGCGAAGCCCCGCCGGATCAGCGGCCGGTTCCAGTGGCGGCGGTCCTGGTCCGCGAGGAGCACCGGCTCGCCCTTGGGTCCCGTACGCGCCGCCGAGCGGGACGCCTGGAGCTCCAACAGCGCCGCCAGGCCGTGCACTTCGGCCTCCCGCGGCATCAGTCCGGCCAGCACGCGGGCCAGCCGGAGGGCGTCCTCGCACAGGGCGGGTCGCAGCCAGTCGTCGCCCGCCGTCGCCGCGTATCCCTCGTTGAAGATGAGGTAGATGACTTCGAGCACCGACCCGAGCCTGGCCTCGCGCTCGGCTCCGTACGGCATCTCGAAGGCCACGCCCTTGGTCGCGAGGGTGCGCTTCGCGCGCACGACGCGCTGGGCCACCGTCGCCTCGGGAACCAGCATCGCGCGGGCGATCTCCGCCGTCGCGAGACCGCCGAGCAGCCGCAGGGTCAGCGCGATGCGGGCCTCGGCGGAGAGCACCGGGTGGCAGGCGGTGAAGACGAGGCGCAGGAGGTCGTCGTCGATGCCATCAGGGTCGGCGAGCCCGGCGGGCTCGTCGACATGGGGCGGCGCCGCCTCCAGGTCGCGGCCCATCTCCTCCAGCTTGCGCGCGTAGCGCTCCTTGCGGCGTACGAGGTCGATGGCGCGGCGCTTGGCGGTGGTCGTCAGCCAGGCGCCCGGGTTGTCGGGGACGCCGGTCCGCGGCCACTGTTCGAGCGCGGCGACCATCGCGTCCTGCGCCAGCTCCTCCGCGAGGCCCACGTCGCGCACGATCCGCGCGACACCCGCGATGAGGCGCGGGGACTCGATGCGGAAAACGGTCTCGATGGCGCGGTCAGGGGAGTCCGGGCGTGGGTCCGGGCGTGGGTGCTCTGCGGAGTGGGCCGTCACGGCCACCCATCAGAGCACCCTGCGCGGGGCACCGCAAAGAACCGGCGCCCCCGGCCCTCGCCTCGGGCTCAGCCCTCGATGATCTCCCGGACCTCCGCCGTCACCGTCCACTGCTCGTCGTGGGTCTTCAGGAAGCGGCCGGCCCACTCGATCGCCTCGGCCTTGTCCTTGCACTGCGAGATCGAGTAACCGCCGACGACCTCCTTCGCCTCGGTGAACGGTCCGTCCGTGACGGACAGTCGGCCACCCTCCCAGTGAACCCGGGTGCCCGCGGAGGTCGGGGTGAGGCCCGCGGTGTCGAGCATCACCCCCGCCTTGGTGATCTCTTCGAGCAGCGCGCCCATGCGCTCGCCCATCTCGGGGCTCGGGCCGCCCTCGGGAGAGTTCTTCTCGTCGATGCGGATCATCGTCAGAAAGCGCGGCATGACCGGTTCTCCATTCGGTGTGCGAGCGGGGCTTCTTCCCGCCTCTCACTCATGCGTCGAACGGGAGACACCCGGATCGACACCCGCCCCGAAATTCTTTGGACTTTCTCGGTCGGGCCCCTCGGTCAGCCGAGACCGGCCGACTCGAACCGCCAGCGGTGCACCGCCCGCGTCACCAACTCCGGCGGAGGCTCCGGGAGTTCGGGGAGATCGGCGTCGTACGTGGCGTCCCACCAGGTCAGCACGAGCACCCGGTCCTGCGGGGCGCGGAAGCTCTCCCGCCGGACCGGATCGCCGTCCAGGGCCTGGGCCCGCGCCCACGCGAGCAGTTCGTCGCCCCGGCCGTCGACGGCACGGGCCTCCCACATCAGCGCGACGGTCACGAGTACAGGTTCTCCTTGCTGACCTCGTGCACGTGGTCATGGTCATGAGAGTGGGCGTGCGAGTGGGAGTGGCCCGGGACGTGCGGCTCCGTCACCGGCAGCGAGGAGTCCGCCGACAGGTCCCAGTCGGACGCCGACCGGTTCCGCGCCACCATCTCCGCGCCGAGTGCGGCCACCATCGCGCCGTTGTCCGTGCACAGCTTCGGCCGCGGCACCCGCAGCCGGATGCCGGCCGCCTCGCACCGCTCCTGCGCGAGCGCGCGCAGCCGCGTGTTGGCGGCCACGCCACCGCCGATCATCAGGTGGTCCACGCCCTCGTCCTTGCAGGCCCGCACGGCCTTACGGGTCAGCACGTCGACGACCGCCTCCTGGAAGGACGCCGCCACGTCACGGACGGGAACGTCCTCGCCGGCGGCCCGCTTGGCCTCGATCCAGCGCGCGACGGACGTCTTCAGGCCGGAGAAGGAGAAGTCGTACGCCGCGTCGCGCGGTCCGGTGAGACCGCGCGGGAAGGCGATCGCCTTCGGGTCGCCCTCCTTCGCGTACCGGTCGATGACGGGGCCGCCGGGGAAGCCCAGGTCGAGCACCCGCGCGATCTTGTCGAAGGCCTCGCCCGCCGCGTCGTCGATCGTCGCGCCCAGGGGGCGCACGTCCGAGGTGATGTCGGTGGAGAGCAGCAGCGAGGAGTGGCCGCCCGAGACGAGCAGCGCCATCGTCGGCTCGGGCAGGGTGCCGTGCTCCAGCTGGTCCACGCAGATGTGTGAGGCCAGGTGATTCACGCCGTAGAGGGGCTTGCCGAGCGCGTACGCGTACGCCTTGGCCGCCGATACGCCCACGAGCAGCGCGCCCGCGAGGCCGGGCCCTGCGGTCACCGCGATGCCGTCCAGGTCCTTCGCCGTGACGCCCGCTTCCTTCAGGGCGCGCTCGATGGTCGGCACCATCGCCTCCAGGTGCGCGCGCGAAGCGACCTCGGGCACGACACCGCCGAACCGGGCGTGCTCGTCGACGCTGGAGGCGATGGCATCGGCGAGCAGGGTGGTGCCGCGGACGATGCCGACGCCGGTCTCGTCGCAGGAGGTCTCGATGCCGAGAACGAGAGGTTGGTCGCGCGAGTCAGCCATGGGTGTCGGTTCCTTGTACGGGATTCACTGAGGTTGATGGATCGGTCAGACGCATCACCAGTGCGTCCACGTTGCCCGGCTGGTAGTAGCCGCGCCTGAAGCCGATGGGCTCGAAGCCGAAGCGCTCGTACAGCTTCTGCGCCCGTGTGTTGTCGACCCGCACCTCGAGCATGACCTCGGCGCACTCGAAGGCGGTCGCCGCGCTCAGCAGGTCGGTCAGGAGCCGGGAGCCGAGTCCCGTGCCCCAGTGGCTCGGGGCCACCGCGATGGTCTGTACGTCGGCCTGGTCGCCGGCCGAGGCGAGCCCCGCGTACCCGACGAGGCGGTCCCCGTCCGTCGCGACCACATAGCGGCGGGTGGCCTTCGGCCCGCGCGCGTGGGAGAGCTCGGACCAGAACATGCCGCGCGACCAGGCGTCGTCCGGGAAGAGTTCCTTCTCCAGGACGAAGACGGGCTCGATGTCCCACCAGCGCATCTCGCGCAGGACGACTGTCGTCACGGATGTCACTTGGGGGTGACCACCTTGTAGTTCTTGGGCACCTGCGCGTCAGGCCGGCGCAGGTACAGCGGCCTGGGGGCCAGGAGCTCCTCGCCCGCGGCGAGCTTCTCCGCGGCGAGCGAGGCGAGCGAGGCCGCCGAGACGTGCTCGGGGGCGCGGGCGTCCGGGAACGTCTCGGGGAACAGCACAGCGCCCGCGCCGACGGCGGGCAGACCCGCCACCTCGTCGGCGATGTCGGCGGGGCGGTCCACGGCGGCCTCGGTGAGGCGGGTGCGCGGGTCCGCGTACCGCGCCCAGTAGACCTCCTTGCGCCGCGCGTCCGTGGCGACGACGAAGGGGCCGCCCTCGACGCCGGATTCGTACGCGAGGCCGTCGAGCGTGCACACGCCGTGCACCGGCACGCCGAGCGCGAGGCCGAAGGTGTCGGCGGTCATCAGGCCGACGCGCAGACCTGTGTACGGGCCGGGGCCCACGCCGACGACGATGCCGGTCACGGCGTCGAGTCCGAGCCCCGCCTCGGCGAGCACCCGGTCGACGGCGGGAAGCAGCAGTTCGCCGTGGCGGCGGGCGTCCACCTGACTGGAGGCTGCGACGACGGACGAGCCGTCGTGCAGCGCGACGGTGACGGCGGGGGTGGCGGTATCCAGAGCGAGCAAGAGCACGCGAATAGCCTACGGCTCCGACGCCCGGAGCACGGCCGACCGAGGATGCCGCACACCTGCTGCTAACGTCACTCCATAGCCGTACGGAGCACGAAGAGGGTGGCGCAGGTGTCCAGGAGCAGCTCGGGATTCGTGGCCGGGCTCACCGCCGCTGCGCTCGCCGCGGTCGGCTTCCTCGCTTACCAGGCCTCGGCCAGCGCGCCGGACACCCTGGGCAAGAAACCGGACACGTCCCCTTCCGCCTCGGCCTCGCGCTCCCCCAAGGACAAGGCCGATCCGGCGGCGGTCCCCGCGCAGTCCGGTTCGGGCGAGCGGGTCGTCTACTCCGTGGGCGAGGACCGCGTGTGGCTGGTCGGCGGCTCCGGCAAGGCGCAGCGCACCTTCAAGGTCACGCCGAGCACGGTGGACCCGGTCCCCGGTACGTACGCCGTCACCTCTCGCTCGGGCACCGTCACCGGAACGGATGGCGTGGCGATCGAGCATGTCGTGCGCTTCGCGACCGTGGACGGGATCGCGATCGGCTTCAGCGCGGCGGTGGACGGCTCGACGCCGAAGCCTGACCCGTCGAAGAAGACCGGCGGCATCCGCGAGTCGCGCAAGGACGGCAACGCGATGTGGGAGTTCGCGACGATCAGCAAGAAGGTCGTCGTCGTTCCGTAGCCGCTTCGCCCCCGGATGCCGGGGCACGCGGCGGTGTGGAGACCTCGCTCGCGGCGGCGCAGGACGCCAGCAGATCGCGCATGGAAATCCCCGATGGCCCCGACAGCCCGTGCGGCCGGGGCTTGGCGTCATGTTCTGAAGCCGACATGGATGCCTCCTGGACTCCGGGGCAGACGTGGTTAGGTAGACCTAACCAGTGCCGGTATCCATGTGACCACGCGCGCAGCGCGCCGCGCAACATCTTCCCGACGCCTTGTCGGAATGTTGGGCGAAAAGACGAGGATCAGGCCGAGAGCAGGGTGAGGTCGGCCTGGGCCCAGCGCGGGCCGACGCCGGTCAGCGTCACTTCCCGCACCTCGTCCGTCGTGTCGCCGACCGCCCGGTCGATGACGACGCGCAGCCGGTCCTCCGAGAGCTCCTCGACCTTGCCGTCGCCCCATTCCACGACGATCACGGATTCGGGCAGCGAGACGTCGAGGTCGAGGTCCTCCATCTCGTCGAGGCCGCCGCCCAGGCGGTACGCGTCCACGTGCACCAGGGGCGGGCCGTCGGAGAGGGACGGGTGGACGCGGGCGATGACGAAGGTCGGCGACGTGACGGCGCCGCGAACGCCGAGGCCCTCGCCCAGGCCGCGGGTCAGTGTCGTCTTGCCGGCGCCGAGCTCGCCGGTGAGCATCACGAGGTCGCCGGGGCGGAGCAGCTTGGCCAGGCGGCGACCCAGGTCGCCCATCTGCTCGGGGGAGGTGACGGTGATGGCGAGGGAGTTCACGGGGGCCACGTTGTGCGGTGCTTCCATGCCCACCCACGTTAGCGGCTGGAGGCCCGTGCACCGGCCGCCGCGGGCATCGCCCCCGCCCGCGCGAGAAGGTCCGCAAGGCGGTCCGTGACGACCTCGGGGTGCTCCAGCATGACCAGGTGCCCGGCGTCCGGGACGAGCACCAGCTCGGCGTCCGGGAGCAGGTCGGCGATGGCCTCGCTGTGCTCGCTGGGCGTCACCAGGTCCTTGTCACCGGCCAGGACGAGCACCGGAAGCTCGGCGAAGTACTTCAGCGCCTCCGTCTTGTCGTGCTCGGCGAACGCCGGATAGAACTCCGCGACCACGTCGATGGGCGTCGACTCGATCATCCGCTCGGCGAACCGCGAGATCGCCGGGTCCACTTCCTTCGACGAGAACGAATAGCGCTTGATGACCCCGGCGAAGAGGTCAGCGGTGGCCCGCCGCCCCTTCTCCACCAGCTCGGCCTGCGATCCGAGCGCCTTCAGAATCCCCGGAAGCACGCGCCGCACAGCGTTCATCCCGGCGACCGGAAGACCGAAATTGACCTCCCCGAGCCGCCCGGAGGACGTACCCACGAGGGCGACGCCGACGACACGCTCGCGGATCAGGTCCGGGAAATGGTCGGCGAGCGCCATCGTCGTCATGCCGCCCATGGAGTGCCCGACGAGCACCAGCGGCCCCTCCGGCGCCGCCGCGTCGATGACGGCCTTCAGATCCCGCCCCAGCTGGTCGATGGAGACCGGCGCCCCGCCCGCCAGCTGCGCCACGCCGCGCTCGGAGCGGCCGTGGCTGCGCTGGTCCCAGTACACACAGCGCACGACGCCGCGCAGGGCCGCCCGCTGGAAGTGCCAGGAGTCCTGGTTCAGGCAGTAGCCATGGCTGAAGACGACGGTGACGGGAGCGGGCGACTTGCGTCCGAAGAGCCTGCGGCGGCGCGGTGCCTGCTCGCTGTCCGCCTCGACCTCTTCGACCTCGTACGAGAGTTCCGTGCCGTCGTCGGCGTACGCCTGGCCCGGCAGGCCGCGCAGCGAGCCGTACGGACCTGACGCGTCGAGTGCGAGCCGCGCCTTCTTGCGCATGCCGCGGCCGACGGTCAGCCGCTCGACGGCGACGCCGGCCGCCGCGCCCGCGGCGACGACACCTATCGCGGCACCGGCGAAGCCGGCCCTGCGCCAGTTCCCGGCCGCCGCGACGACTTCCGTCACCGCGTCCGCGGCCGCCCCCGTGCTGGTCTCGCTCACGTGCCGCTCCTCCTCAGACGCCGTCCGCTTCGCGCCGTGCCGGTCCCTCGTTCACATGGACGCGCGGGACACGCGATCCGATGCGGGTGACGATTTCGTACGCGATGGTGCCCGCCGCCTGTGCCCAGTCCTCGGCGGTCGGCTCGCCCCGGTCGCCGGGACCGAACAGCACCGCCTCGGAGCCCACCGCCGGCTCGTCACCGCCGAGGTCGACCACGAACTGGTCCATCGCCACCCTTCCGGCGACGGTCCGCAACTTGCCGCCCACGAGCACGGGTCCGGTGCCGGACGCGTGGCGCGGGATCCCGTCCCCGTACCCGACGGGGACGAGTCCAAGGGTCGTCTCGCCGGGCGTGACGTAGTGATGCCCGTAACTCACGCCGTGACCCCCCGGCACGTGCTTCACCAGGGCGAGCGAGGCGCTGAGCCGCATGACGGGCCGCAGTCCGAACTCCTCGGGGGTGCCGACCTCGGGGCTGGGCGAGATCCCGTACATCGCGATTCCGGGGCGTACGAGATCGAAGTGGGTCTCCGGAAGGGTGAGCGTGCCGGGCGAGTTGGCGATGTGCCGCACCTCGGGCCGGACGCCCCGCTCCTCGGCGGCGGCGACCATCTCGCGGAACAGCGTCAGTTGAGCGGCGATGGACGGATGTCCTGGCTCGTCGGCGCACGCGAAGTGCGACCAGAGCCCGGTGACGCGCACCAGGCCCTCGGCCTCGGCCTGCAGCGCCTGCGAGACGAGTTCGGGCCAGTCGGCGGGCGTGCATCCATTGCGCCCGAGGCCAGTGTCGGCCTTCAGCTGAATACGCGCCGTACGCCCCACGGCCCGCGCGGCGGCGGACACTTCGCGCAACGCCCAGAGCCCGCTCACCGACATGTCGAGATCGGCCTCGACGCCCTCGCGCCAGGGCCCGCCCGGCGTCCACAGCCAGCACATGAGGCGCCCCTGGATGCCGGCGGCCCGCAGCGTGAGGGCTTCCTCGGGGGTCGCGGTGCCCACCCAGGTGGCTCCCGCCTCCACGGCGGCACGGGCGCAGGGCACCATCCCGTGGCCGTACGCGTCCGCCTTCACGACGGCCATGAAGGCGGCTCCTGGCGCGTGGGCACGCAAAGTCCGCACGTTGGCCCGGAGGGCGGCCAGATCGATCTCGGCGCGGGCACGCAAAGGTGCGGTCTCAGTCATAACGCCGACCAGTGTCTCAGAGCCCACCTCTGACGATCTCCCTACCGCCGGGCTGCGCCGCTCCCCCGCATCCGCCCCCACCGTCACCCCGCAGCTTCAACCGCAACGAACAAGCTTTCCCACCCACCCGCCCGATTGCCCGGCAGCGAGACGCGAGGGGACGTGCCGGTTTGTCCGCCCGGAGCACGGTTCGCGGCACTCCGGAGCCGAAGCAGCCCCGCGGCCACCGGACGATAGCGAGGACGGACATACCGGTGCGGCCCCGCCCCCACAGACGGACCGGCCCCGCAGCAACACACGACGCCCCGCAGAGGGCAGAGGCAGACCCCAAAGACGGCCCCGCGCCCCCAGCGGACCCCCCGCAACACCGCCGCCCTCAGCGAAGCCCCCGTACATCCCGCCAAGCCGCGGGAATCGCCTCTGCCACGTCATGCGCCCCCACAGGCGCCCCATCCGCCGCATGCCGCCCCGCGAGGCCATGCAGATACGCGCCCACAGCCCCCGCGTCCCCCGCACCGAGCCCCGCCGCGAGCAACGCCCCCGCGAGCCCCGAGAGGACGTCACCGCTGCCCGCGGTGGCCAGCCAGGGCGTCCCCGTGGGGTTGACCCGCACCGCACCGTCCCCCCGCCCCGCGACCAGCGTCGTGGACCCCTTGAGCAGCACCGTCGCCCCGTACCGCCCCGCCAACTCCCGCACAGCGGCGAGACGCCCGCGTTCGACCTCCTCCCGCGCGACCCCCAGCAGCGCCGCCGCCTCCCCCGCATGCGGCGTGAGCAAGGTAGGCGCCTCCCGCCCCCGCACGGCTGCCGCGTCGGCGAGGCGCAGCCCGTCCGCGTCGATCAGCACGGGCACATCGGCGGCGATCACATCCGCGAGCCGCCCGGCGTCGTCCCCGAGCCCCGGCCCGACCACCCAGGCCTGCACGCGCCCCGCCTTGGACGGCGGGCCCGCGGAAACGAGGGTCTCCGGGAACCGCGCGATGACGGCATCCGCCGCGTGCCCCACGTACCGCACGGCCCCCGCGCCACCCCGCAGCGCGCCCGCGACGGCGAGCACCGCCGCTCCGGGATACCGGTCGGACCCGGCGACGATCCCCACGACGCCCCGCCGGTACTTGTCGCTCTCCCCGGTCGGCATCGGCAGGAGCGAGGCGACATCGGCGTACTGCAGAGCTTCGACCTCGCCCCCGCCCAGCCCGGGACGGCCCAGCTCCGGACGGCCCAGCTCGAGCCCGATGTCGACCAGCCGCACCACACCCGCGTACTCCCGCCCGGGATCGATCAGCAGCCCCGGCTTGTACGCCCCGAAGGTCACCGTCACGTCGGCACGGACAGCCTCGCCCGAGACCACTCCGGTGTCCGCGTCGACACCGCTCGGCAGGTCGACGGCGACCACGGGGATGCCGGCATCCCGTACCGCACCGGCCAGTTCCGAGGCCTGGGGCCGCAGGCCGCCCTTCCCGCCGATGCCCACGATCCCGTCCACGACAAGATCGGCCCCGCGAAGAACGTGAACGACGTCAGGAACGCGCAGAGCACCCTCCGCACCCCCGGCGCCACCGCCGGCGACCCTCCCCCCAGCCGCACGAAAGGCCGCAAGCCCGCCCCCGTGCACCCGTTCGGGCGAGAGCAGCACCGCGCTCACCCCGGCCCCACGCCGGGCGAGCCGGGCCCCGGCGTACAGCGCGTCGCCGCCGTTGTCCCCGCTCCCCACAAGGAGCACGACCCGGGAGCCGTACACCTTGCCGAGCACCTCGGCACAGACCACCGCGAGCCCGGCCGCCGCCCTCTGCATCAGGGCACCTTCCGGCACCCTCGCCATCAGCTCCCGCTCAGCAGCCCTGACCGTCTCCACCGGGTACGCAGTACGCATACCCCCGAGTGTCACCCAGGGCCTATCCCTCAGCAATCACCACGGCGGAGGCCACCCCGGCGTCATGGCTGAGCGAGACATGCCAGGACCGCACCCCCAGCTCGGCGGCCCGCGCGGCCACCGTCCCCTTCGCCCTCAGCCGCGGCTGACCGCTCTCCTCGACGTACACCTCCGCGTCCGTCCACCGCAGCCCCGCGGGCGCGCCCAGCGCCTTGGCCAGCGCCTCCTTGGCCGCGAACCGCGCCGCGAGCGAGGCGATCCCCCGCCGCTCCCCGCTCGGCAGCAGCAGCTCCCGCTCCACGAAGAGCCGCCCGGCCATCCCGGGCGTACGTTCAAGCGCCGCCTCGAACCGCTCGATCTCGGCCACGTCGATTCCGACCCCAATAATCACGGGCAGCAGCCTACGAGGGCGGGCACCTCATCCGTTCAAGCCCCGCGGGGGGTGACACACCCCACCCCCCGGCCCGTTCAAACAGCCGTAACAATGGACTGTGATCTCATCGGTCTCCGTACCCCCGACGACCGCGCGGAGCGCCCACCGGCACAGGCCGGAGGCGACTCCCTACGTCGACCTCACCCGCACCGAGTGGAGCGCCCTGCGTGACAAGACGCCGCTTCCCCTGACCGCCGAGGAGCTGGACAAGCTCCGCGGCCTGGGTGACGTCATCGACCTGGACGAAGTCCGTGACATCTATCTGCCGCTCTCCCGCCTCCTCAACCTCTACGTAGGCGCGACGGACGGCCTGCGCGGCGCCCTCAACACCTTCCTCGGCGAGAAGGGCTCCCAGTCGGGCACGCCTTTCGTCATAGGAGTCGCCGGCTCGGTGGCCGTCGGCAAATCGACCGTCGCCCGCCTCCTCCAGGCCCTGCTCTCCCGCTGGCCGGAGCACCCCCGCGTCGAGCGTGTGACGACCGACGGCTTCCTCCTGCCCACCAAGGAACTGGAGGCCCGTGGCCTGATGTCCAGGAAGGGCTTCCCGGAGTCGTACGACCGCCGCGCCCTCACCCGCTTCGTCGCCGACATCAAGGCGGGCAAGGACGAGGTGACGGCGCCCGTCTACTCCCACCTGATCTACGACATCGTGCCGGACCAGCGCCTGACGGTCCGCCGCCCCGACATCCTCATCGTGGAGGGCCTGAACGTCCTCCAGCCGGCCCTCCCCGGCAAGGACGGCCGCACCCGCGTGGGCCTCGCCGACTACTTCGACTTCAGCGTGTACGTGGACGCGCGCGAAGAGGACATCGAGAGCTGGTACCTGAACCGCTTCAAGAAGCTCCGCGACACGGCGTTCCAGGACCCGTCCTCGTACTTCCGCAAGTACACCCAGGTCTCGGAGGAAGAGGCCCTGGACTACGCCCGTACGACCTGGCGCACCATCAACAAGCCCAACCTCCTGGAGAACGTGGCCCCCACCCGGGGCCGTGCCGCCCTGGTCATCCGCAAGGGGGCCGACCACAAGGTGCGGCGCCTGAGCCTGCGCAAGCTGTAACCCCGGCAGCCCCCGGATACCCTGCGCGGATGCTGCATCTGCGCCTGATCACCCCGGCGGACAAGACGGACGACGTGGTGCGCCTGATCGAGGAGACGGTCGGCGCCACCCATCTGGCCGTCATGTCGGGCGCGGCCCGCGACCCCGTGGGCGACATCGTGACGTGCGACGTCGCCCGCGAGGCGGGTGACACGCTGATCGGCGGCCTGCGCGCGCTCGGCATCGACAAGTCGGGCTCGATCGCGCTGGAGAACATCGACCTGTCGCTCTCCCTGCGGGCGGACAAGGCGGCGGACGACGCACCGGGCGAGGGCGCGGACGCGGTCCTGTGGGAGCAGCTCACCGACGCGACGCACGAGGAGTCGACGCTCTCGTTCACGTACGTCGCCTTCATCACGCTGGCCACGATGATCGCGGCCTGCGGCGTGGTGCTCGACAACGCGATCCTGATCGTGGGAGCGATGGCCGTGGGCCCGGAGTTCGGGCCGCTGGCGGGCTTCTGCACGGCTCTTGTGCGACGTGCCCCGCGCCTCGCGCTGCGCTCGCTCGTCGCGATCCTGGTGGGCTTCGCCATCGCCATGGCGATGACGGTCGGCTTCAGCTTCTTCATGGACGCCGTCGGCCTGTTCACCGAGAAACAGTTGGAGCAGGACCGCCCCAACACCAGCTTCGTCTACGCGCCCGACTGGTTCTCGTTCGTCGTGGCGGTCCTCGCCGGGGCCGCCGGCACGCTCTCGCTGACCTCGTCCAAATCGGGCGCGCTGGTCGGCGTCGCGATCTCGGTGACGACGGTCCCGGCGGCCGCCAACGCGGCGGTGGCGCTCAGCTACGGCGACGCGAAGCAGACCCAGGGCTCCACCGAGCAGCTCCTGCTCAACCTGCTCGGCATCGTCCTGGCCGGGACGCTCACGCTGCTGGCCCAGAAGTTCTTCTGGGCCAGGCAGCACGACCGTACGGCCAAGTCACAACTGCCTTAGCCCAGCGCCGACTTCACCACATCGGCGAGACGCCCGGCCACCGACCGCGCCTGGTCGATGTCGGCGGCCTCCACCATGACGCGCACCAGCGGCTCCGTGCCGGACGAGCGCAGCAGCACCCGTCCCGTGGCGCCCAGTTCACGCTCGGCCTCGGCGACGGCGGCCGACAGCTCGGCGGAGGTGTTGACCCGCGTCTTGTCGACGTCGGGCACATTGATCAGGACCTGCGGGAGCCGCTCCATGACCCCGGCGAGCTCCGCGAGGCTGCGCCCGGTCTCGGCGACGCGCGCCGCGAGCAGCAGCCCCGTCAGGGTGCCGTCTCCGGTGGTCGCGTGGTCGAGGATGATCACGTGCCCGGACTGCTCGCCGCCGAGGGCGAAGCCGTGCTGCTTCATCGACTCCAGGACATACCGATCGCCGACGGCGGTCTGCACGAGGGAGAGGCCCTCGCGCTCCATGGCGAGCTTGAAGCCCAGGTTCGACATGACCGTGGCGACGACGGTGTTCTCGCGCAGCGTGCCGTGCTCGCGCATGGCGAGCGCCAGGACGGCGAGGATCTGGTCCCCGTCGATCTCGGCACCCGTGTGGTCCACGGCGAGGCAGCGGTCGGCGTCACCGTCGTGCGCGACACCGAGGTCGGCGCCGTGCTCGACGACGGCGGCCTTGAGCAGGTCCAGGTGCGTGGACCCGCAGCCGTCGTTGATGTTCAGGCCGTCCGGCTTGGCGCCGATCGTGATGATCTCGGCACCGGCGCGCGCGAACGCCTCGGGCGAGACGCGGGCGGCGGCGCCGTGCGCCTCGTCGAGGACGATCTTCAGTCCGTCGAGGCGGTTGGGGAGCACACCGAGGAGGTGCGCCACGTACTGGTCGAGGCCCTGGTCGTACGTCTGCACACGGCCGACGCCCGCGCCCGTGGGGCGCTGCCAGGGATCGCCGGTGCGGTGGTCCTCGTACACGGACTCGATGCGGTCCTCCAGCTCGTCGGCCAGTTTCTGGCCGCCGCGCGCGAAGAACTTGATGCCGTTGTCCGGCATGGCGTTGTGGCTCGCGGAGAGCATCACGCCGAGGTCGGCGCCCAGCGCACCGGTGAGATGCGCCACCGCGGGGGTGGGCAGCACACCGACGAGCTGGACGTCCACGCCCGCGCTCGCGAGGCCGGCGACCACCGCGGCCTCCAGGAACTCCCCTGAGGCGCGGGGGTCTCGTCCGACCACCGCGACCGGCCGATGGCCCTCGAACGTGCCCGCTTCGCCGAGCACATGAGCCGCCGCCACGGAGAGCCCGAGCGCGAGCTCGGCCGTCAGATCCGCGTTGGCGACACCGCGCACGCCGTCCGTGCCGAAGAGTCGTCCCACTGCTGTCCTCCTCCGGACTTCTACCCCGGGGTCACCGGGGTCCCTCCCCGGTATCACCAGGGTTTCCGATAAACGAACGCCCCGGCGGCACACAACGTGCCGCCGGGGCGAACGAAAAGCACAAGCAGGCAGATTAGCGCTTGCTGTACTGCGGAGCCTTGCGCGCCTTCTTGAGACCGGCCTTCTTGCGCTCGACCGCACGGTCGTCACGCTTGAGGTAACCGGCCTTCTTGAGGGCGGCGCGGTTGTTGTCGACGTCGGCCTCGTTCAGCGCACGGGCGACACCGAGACGGAGCGCACCGGCCTGACCGGAGACGCCGCCACCCGAGATGCGGGCGATGACGTCGTAGCGGTTGTCGAGCTCGAGCACCTTGAAGGGCTCGTTGACTTCCTGCTGGTGGACCTTGTTCGGGAAGTAGTCCTCGAGCGTGCGCCCGTTGACCTTCCACTTGCCGGTGCCCGGGACGATCCGGACGCGGGCGATGGCGTTCTTGCGACGGCCCAGGCCGGCGGCCGGCTGCGGGTCGCCGAAGCGCGCGGCGTTCGACTCCGAGGTGTACTCGCCCTCGACGGGCACCTCGGACTCGGTGGTGTACTGCTCGACGTCAACAACCTCGGTCTCTTCGACCGGCTGCTCAACGGTGGTCTCGGCCACGATTCTCCTCAGATTTCTTTACGTCTTTGGGGGTGGTGGCCGGAACTACTGCGCGACCTGGGTGATCTCGAACGGGACCGGCTGCTGAGCGCCGTGCGGGTGCTGGTCACCCGCGTAGATCTTCAGCTTCGAGAGCATCTGACGGCCCAGGGTGTTCTTGGGGATCATGCCCTTGATGGCCTTCTCGACGGCCTTCTCGGGGTTCTTCGCAAGAAGCTCGTCGTAGCGGACGGAACGCAGACCACCCGGGTAGCCGGAGTGGCGGTACGCCAACTTCTGGGTCCTCTTGTTGCCGGACAGGTGAACCTTGTCGGCGTTGATGATGATGACGAAGTCGCCCATGTCCATGTGGGGGGCGTAGATCGCCTTGTGCTTACCCCGCAGGAGGTTGGCGGCAGTGGTCGCCAGACGGCCCAGGACGATGTCCTGAGCGTCAATGACGTGCCACTGGCGGGTCACATCGCCGGGCTTGGGGCTGTACGTACGCACTTCGTAGCCTTCGCTTCTTCAGTGGATGGGGTCCAGACACACGGCACCCAGGAAGCGATCATGCAGCTGGGGCTCACAATGCCGGGGACGCTGCCCGTATGCGAGCCACTGGTAACTGCTCCAGGGAACCTACGTATGGGCCCTTCGCGTGAGAACGACGACACCAATACGCATAACATCCCCGAGAGTACCCGCGCTGCCCCGTACGGGTCAAAACGCGGCCCTGGAGACCGGCACAGCCGACTCCAACGCCTCGGAAGGTCCTGCGCCACCCAGGTTAACCGCCCTCGGCCGCAGACAGGACCGGCCGACCGTGAAGGCCAGTACACACAGCGTTACGCAGTCCCGGAAGGCCCGCCGGGTGCCGGGTTCCAGCCAGGGCCAGGTGAACCCCGGGACCTGCGGGACCAGCGCCAGCCAGAACCACTTCTCACGCGCCACCGCCCCCGGCACGAGAACCCCGGCGAGCAGCAGCGGCACGGCGACGAGCAGATAGTGGTCGTACGACGGCCTGGACACCAGGAAGGCCGCCAGCATCAGCATCACGGCGGTCTCGACCACCCGCGGCTCCTGCGCGCCACCGCCCCGCCAGCGCCGCCACGCGCACCACACCCCCACCCCCGCGGCCACCAGGGCGATCAGCGTCGCCACCCCCTCCGGCACCCCGAGCCGCGGCAGGACGGCCGCGGGCGACGCCTCGTAGAGCCGTACGAAGCTGTCGTCGCCCCGCAGCAGGAAGGGCAGCGTCCGCGTGAAGAACCCCGCGGGGTCCGGCATCGTGAGCGCCGCAAGCGACGACACCACCCCCGGCACGAGGACCGCACCGCCGAGCGCGCGCCACCGCCTGGCGAAGACGAAGAGCAGCAGCACCGGCACGAGCAGCGGTTTCACGGCCACGACGGCCCCGATCACCAGGCCGGCGGCCCCCCACCTCCCTCGGCAGATGAGCAGCAGCGCCAGCGGCAGCGCGGCCGCCGACGCCACGGTCCAGTTGCCGAGCTTGATCAGGTGCCCGAACGGCGCGAACCCCACGGCGAGCGCGAGCAGCCCGAGCACCCCGAACCGACTGCGCCACGGAACGCCATGGATGCGCAGCGCACACCCCCACCCGAAGACGAGCGAGGCCGTGACCCCCGCCGGCACGAGGAACCGCACGACGGACTGCGGGAGCAGGGCCTGCGGCACCGCGGCCAGCACGGCGCCCGGCAGATAGAGGAAGTGCCGGTCGGCGTAGGGCGAACGCCCTTCCAGCCAGGCCTCGGCCGCCCGCACCACGATGGCGTTGTCCATCCCTCCGCCCGAGCTCTTCAGCCCCACCCGGACGACCGCGGCGATCAGCACGGCCCCGAGCGCCGCCCAGGCGTGCCAGGTCACCGGCCGCAGCAACCATCCATTAACAGCTACTTTGCCCGTATTCATAGGGATCAGGCTAGGTCGGCCACCTCCCCCTGCCCCCGCTCAACATCCCCAACTGCCCGTCTAAGATGCGGCGCATGAGCTTTGGGCAAGGGGGACCTCAGTGGGGTCCAGGGGATTCGCGGACCCCTGACTGGGCGGCGCTCGCCGAGGCGTCCGAATCGCGCACCCGGCGCCGCAAATGGCTGATGATCGGCGGCGGCGCGCTCGCCACCGTCGTGGTCGCGGCCGCCGTCGCCGTCGCGGTCGTCTCCGCGAACAGCGACAACACCTCCGCGTCGAACAAACCGGCGAGCGAGCTGCCCTCGACCGCCGACATCCCCGGCGCGAGCGAGAACCCCGGCCCGTCCTTCGAGGAGACGACGCCGCCGCCTCCGCCGGACCCCAAGGAGTTCATCTCCAGCGCCAAGAAGGACAAGGCGCCGCTCAGCGCCGACACGCTCTTCCCCGGCAAGTCGCTGACCTCGGGCGACCGCGTCTACAAGAAGGGCGCCACCAGCGCCACGAAGAAGTGCGCGAGCGTCGCCCAGCCCGCGCTCGGCGCGATCCTCACCAAGAACGACTGCACGCAACTCTTCCGCGCCAGTTACGTCAAGGACAACATCGCCGTGACGGTCGGCGTCGCCGTCTTCGACACGGCGGCCCAGGCCACCAAGGTCAACGAACAGGCCAAGGAAGGCCTGGTCGTCGCGCTCCCCGGCAAGGGCGTCCCCGCCTTCTGCCAGACGGCGGTCTGCCGCGGCACGTACAACGCCCACGGCCGCTACGCCTACTTCACGACGTCCGGCTTCACCAGCGCCAAGGACGTCACGACCAAGGAGCGCAAGGTCTACACGGTCGGCGACGACCTGGCCCGCTTCGCCTTCGGCCAGATCCAGCGGCGGGGCGAGGCGCAGGCTTCCGCCGCGGCCAACGCCCCGCAGTAGTCCGGCACTCGCGAGTCCGGCAGCCGGGGCTCAGCAGCACCCGGCGCCGGGCAACGTCCGCTTGTTGCGGGCTTCCTTGCTGCGCGCGGCGAGCAACTCGTCGGCGGGGTAACCGACTTCCTCGAGCGTCAGCCCGTGCGGCCGTACGACATGCACAGCGGAGTCCCGCACGCCCGCGGCCAGCACCTTGGCG
Source organism: Streptomyces sp. NPDC050147 (assembly GCF_040660195.1). Lineage (NCBI taxonomy): Bacteria > Bacillati > Actinomycetota > Actinomycetes > Kitasatosporales > Streptomycetaceae > Streptomyces > Streptomyces sp. NPDC050147. The sequence continues at coordinate 50,036 of NZ_JBFALJ010000042.1, forward strand.
GGCCACTCCACGGGCCGGTGCCCGTCACCCACGAACAACATGGCGCCGACCAGGGATCGCACCATGTTGTGGCAGAAGGCATCGGCCCGCACGGTCGCTTCGAGAATCCCGTCGGCCCGCCGCTCCCACCGCAGTTCCTGGAGCGTACGAATGGTCGTGGCGCCCTCGCGCCGCTTGCAGTACGCGGCGAAATCATGCTCACCGATGAGCCGCTCGGCAGCGGCGTTCATGGCGTCGAGGTCCAACTCCCAGTCGTGCCACAGCACATGACCGCGCAACAGCGGATCGACGCCACCCGGGTGGTCGGTCACGCGATAGGCGTAACGCCGCCACACGGCCGCGAACCGCGCGTTGAACCCCGCGGGAGCCTCGGCGACCTTCCAGACCCGCACGTCGTGCGGCAGCCGCCCGGCGAGCCTGCGCAGCAGCTTGTCGCTGTGCTCGGCCCACACCCCCTCAGGCAGATCGACATGAGCGACCTGCCCCCGCGCGTGCACCCCGCTGTCGGTCCGCCCGGCGACGGTCAGCTCGTACGTCTCCTGCGACCGCGTCACGGTCCGCAGCGCGGCCTCGATCTCCCCCTGGACGGTCCGCTGCCCCTGCTTCTGCTTGGCCCAGCCGGAGAAGTCCTTGCCGTCGTACGAAAGGTCGAGGCGCACCCGCACGAAGCCGGGCTCTACTACATCACTCACACCAGTAATCCTCTCAGCGCCAGGTGCATGCGAAAGCGGGCCCGCCCCCAAGGGCGGACCCGCTCACAGCAAGGCAGAGCCTCAGGCGTCCTTCGCGCTTTCACCGGCCGCGTCCGCGGCGGGCTCGGCAGCCTCGTCACCCTTGGTCGTGTCGACCTTGGGCTCGGAAACCTCGGCGTCCTTGGCGGAGCGCTTCGTCGCCGCCTCGGCCTCACCGGTGGCCTCCTGGGCCACGGTCAGGGCCTCCACCAGCTCGATGATCGCCATGGGCGCGTTGTCGCCACGACGGTTACCGATCTTGGTGATACGGGTGTAGCCACCCGGGCGGTTCTCGTAACGCGGGCCGATCTCGGTGAAGAGCGTGTGGACGATGCTCTTGTCCGTGATCACCTGAAGCACCTGGCGGCGGTTGTGAAGGTCACCCTTCTTCGCCTTGGTGACCAGACGCTCCGCGTAGGGACGCAGGCGACGGGCCTTCGCCTCGGTGGTGGTGATGCGGCCGTACTCGAAGAGCTGCTTGGCGAGGTTCGCCAGCAGAAGCTTCTCGTGCGCGGCGCTGCCGCCCAGACGGGCACCCTTGGTGGGCTTCGGCATGGTGTTTCTCCTTGTGATCTGCCCCGGCCGTATCAGGTACCGGAGTCAGTGGCACCGCGCCCCGTCAGGGGCGCGGGGAACTGCGTGATCAACCACAACGATCCCGCAGCCAAATTCAAACCGCTCGTCCCGAGCTCTTAGTACTGCTCGGTCTCGACGAACCCGGCGTCCGCGTCGTCGTCGGCGCCGAAGGCGTCCGCGGCAGCGGTCGGGTCGAAGCCGGGAGGCGAGTCCTTCAGCGCGAGACCCATGCCGTTCAGCTTCATCTTGACCTCGTCGATCGACTTCGCACCGAAGTTGCGGATGTCGAGCAGGTCCGCCTCGGAACGGGCCACGAGCTCACCCACGGAGTGGATGCCCTCGCGCTTGAGGCAGTTGTACGACCGAACGGTGAGCTCGAGCTCCTCGATCGGCAGGGCGAGATCGGCGGCCAGGGCCGCGTCCGTCGGCGAGGGGCCCATGTCGATGCCCTCGGCGTCGATGTTGAGCTCGCGGGCCAGACCGAACAGCTCGACCAGGGTCTTACCGGCGGACGCCATGGCGTCGCGCGGGCGCATGGCCTGCTTGGTCTCGACGT
>NZ_JBFALJ010000043.1:0-48709 GCF_040660195.1 Streptomyces sp. NPDC050147
CTTTGTACTCACCCTCTCGGGCTTTCCTCCGGGCGCTTCCCTTCGGTGTTTCTTTTGTCTTGCTGTCTTGCGTTTCCGACTCTATCAGACTCTTTCGTGTCCGATTTCCTCAGTGCCTTTCCGGTTCCCGCTCCGGCCTTTCGGCTTTCGCGTTTCCCTTTCCGGCGAGTCCGACTTTATCAGAAGTTTTCGACCGGTCTTGCCGGCTGGACTTTCCGATTTATCGGGGTGGCTTCTTGGCTTATGAGAATCAAGAAGCAGGCAGATGCTAACTGCCACCGCTGGACTTGTCCAGCTCTAGGCAACTGTTCGAATCTACCTCCCCAGTCCTTCCGTGTCAACGGTTTTTCTGGGGCGTCGAGGACACTAGCAGGTCAGTAGGGGCGGACGCACATCACGCCGCAGTAGGGACCGTGGCGCTGCGTTCCGCGGGGTCCACGTCGCCCGTGGCACCGGCCCGTGCGGCTCTGCCGCCCACCACGTAGACGTAGACGAGGAAGGCCAGTTCAGCGGCGACGCCGATGCTGATGCGGGCCCAGGTGGGCAGGCCCGAGGGGGTGACGAAGCCTTCGATGGCGCCTGAGATGAACAGGACCAGGGCCAGGCCCACCGCCATGCCGAGGGCGGCTCTGCCCTCTTCGGCGAGGGCCGTTCGGCGTGAGCGCGGGCCTGGGTCGATGACCGTCCAGCCGAGGCGCAGGCCCGTGCCGGCGGCTACGAAGACCGCGGTCAGTTCCAGGAGCCCGTGTGGGAGAACCAGACCGAGGAAGGTGTCGAGGCGGTCGGCGGAGGACATCAGGCCGATGCCGACACCGAGGTTCAGCATGTTCTGGAAGAGAATCCAGATGACGGGGAAGCAGAGGAAGGCGCCCAGGACCAGGCACATGGCCGCTGCTTGAGCGTTGTTCGTCCAGACCTGGGCTGCGAACGATGCCGCCGGGTGGCTTGAGTAGTACGTCTCGTACTCGCCGCCTGGGCGGGTGAGCTCGCGCAGTTCGCTGGGGGCCGCGATGGAGGACTGGACCTCGGGGTGGGTGGCGATCCACCAGCTGATGATGGCCGCGAGGACCGTCGAGAGAAGCGCGGTGGGGACCCACCAGTGGCGGGAGCGGTAGACCGCTGCCGGGAAACCGTTGGCCAGGAAGTGCGTGGCGTCGCGCCAGGAGGCTCGGCGAGTGCCTGTCACCGCACTGCGCGCGCGTGCCACGAGGCGGGTGAGGCGGCCGGTGAGCTGTGGGTCCGGGGCGCTGGACTGGATGAGGGAGAGATGGGTGGCGGTGCGTTGGTAGAGGGCGACGAGTTCGTCGGTCTCGGCGCCGTTGAGGCGGCGCTGGCGGCGCAGCAGGGCGTCGAGTCGGTCCCACTCTGCTCGGTGGGCGGACACGAAGACGTCGAGGTCCATCAGGTGGCTGCTCCTCGTACTGCGGCGCGATGCTGCCTCAGCTTGGCAGACTGGCGGTTCCGACGGCAGGGCAGGGAAGGGCGGCTGGCGTGAGTGAGCTTGTGACGGGCGAGGCGGTGGCGCTTGAGCTGCGCCCGGCGAAGCTGCCGAGTCGTGGGCTCGCCGTACTGATCGACTTGGTGGTGGCCTGGGCGGTCTACCTGGCGGTGACGCTGGGAATCGTGGCCTCCACGTCCTCGTTGGACGACGCGGCGGCCGCGGCGGTCGCCGTGGCGGGCTTCGTGCTGATCCTGGTCGGTGGGCCGATCGCGGTGGAGACGCTCAGCCACGGTCGGTCGCTGGGGAAGATGGCGTGCGGGCTGCGGGTGGTGCGGGACGACGGGGGGCCGATTCGTTTCCGGCATGCGTTGGTGCGGGGTGCGGTGGGGGTCGTCGAGATTCTGCTGACGTTCGGGGCCGTCGCGTGCGTCGCTTCGCTGGTGTCGGCGCGGGGGCGGCGGCTCGGCGATGTGTTCGCGGGGACGCTTGTCGTACGGGAGCGGGTGCCGACCGGGCAGACGCCCTTCATTCCTCCGCCGCCGCCTTGGCTTGCGGGGCGGTTCTCCGGGCTCGATCTCTCCGGGGTGCCTGAAGGGCTGTGGCTCGCGATCAGGCAGTACCTGACGCGGATGGGGCAGTTGGATCCGCAGGTGGGGTGGTCGATGGCGGAGCGGCTTGCCGGGGATCTCGCGGAGCGTACGGGGGCTCCGGCTCCGCAGGGTGTTCCGCCGGCGGCGTACCTGGCGGCTGTCGTGCAGGAGCGTCAGGCGCGGGACGCTCGGCGGGCGTTCGGTGGGGGTAGTGGTGGTGCGGCGCCTGCTGCCGGGGTGGCGTACGCAGCGCCGTCTCCTCCAGCCGCCCCCGGCCATTCAGCCTCCCCCGCTCATCCTGCCTCCCCGGCTCATCCGGCTTACCCGGTCCGGCCGACGGGTGTCGCGGTCGGGCAGCAGGCGCCTGATGTGCCGCCGGGCGTACGGCGGGAGGGTGCTGAAGCGGCGCCTCCTCCCGGGAACGGGTTCGTGCCGCCCGCTTAGGGCGGGCGGGGTCAGGCGAACGTCGAGGGCGGGGACTCGAGGTTTTCGAGCTCCATGCCGGGGGCGGAGAGGACGACGTCGCCTGCGATGTGGATGGTGTGCTGCTCGCCCGTGTCCAGGGCTGTGACCTGGTATTCGTCCACGATTAGCGGGCCGTTGTCAGTGGCGTGTGCTTCGCTTTTCAGCAGGGCCCAGGACTGGTCGAGGGTGCGGGGGGCGAGGACCGGGTCGGTGAAGGCGACGAGGCGGACGCGGCTCGCGGGGGAAGCGGGGGTGAGGCGCAGGAGGCGTGTGGTCGCGACGAGGAACGCGGGGGAGGTTCCGGTAAAAGCGTGGGCGGGGGCGTTGTTCTCGGTGGCGTGGGTTCCGGTGGGGTCGGTGCGTACCCATGTGACGCCGTCGATCGCCGCGGCGCGGATCTGCCAGTCCCCCGCGTGCAGTTCGAGGCGAATGGGGCGGCCGAGTGCATCGAGGGCGAGGTCGACGGAGCCGGTGGGCTCGCCCGAGGGGGCGTTCCGCTGGGAGACGTAGCGCCAGCCGGAGGGGCCGGGTGCGCAGTGGAAGTGTTCTTCACCCAGGGGGGTGTGGTCGTGCGGATCGTGAAGCGAATAGTGGCCGCGGGGCATGGGGCTCGGTCCTTGTCGGGGGCGTGTTCTCGTCCGAGGGCCGGGGCGGGCTGTCGGTCGGCCGTGGGCTGGGGCCCGTTGTAGGGGGGCTTGCTCGGTCCGCCCCGGAGCCAAGGTAGGCCAGGCATGATTCTGGGGCGCTTCGGGGCCGGACTCGCTGTGGGGGCACGAGGGGGCCGGGCCTCGGCGGTCGGTGGTGCTGGGCGGGGGCCGTGGGTCGTGGGCCCGGTCCGTCGACCTTCAACCGGGGCCATGGCAAGGGGAGGCTGCCGATCGGACGCTGCCCGCCCAGTCATAGTCAGAGGTGGAGCAGCCGGGGGGCGCCCTGCGGCTGGGCGACTTCGGTTCCAGGTACCTGTGGGTGAGGTGCGAGTCCGCTGGGCCTCGGGTCGGCCAGCCGCGCTGGGCGGGAACTGGGCGGCTTCGGTTCCAGGTACCTGCGGGTGAGGTGCGAGTCTGCTGGGCCTCGGGTCGGCCAGCCGCGCTGGGCGGGAAGTGGAGGCCCTGCCCGGTTGTGCCCGTCGTTGTCGCCACGAGCACAGGCCCCCGCCCGGGTGGGCGAGGGCCTGTGGGTGGAGCTGGACGCCGTAGCCGCGGCGCGGGGGCGGTCAGTAGCGGTAGTGGTCCGGCTTGTACGGGCCCTCTACCTCGACGCCGATGTACGCGGCCTGCTCGGGGCGCAGCGTCGTCAGCTTCACGCCCAGCGCGTCCAGGTGGAGGCGGGCGACCTTCTCGTCCAGGTGCTTGGGGAGGACGTAGACGTCGGTCGGGTACTCCTCCGGCTTGGTGAAGAGCTCGATCTGGGCCAGGGTCTGGTCCGCGAAGGAGTTGGACATCACGAAGGACGGGTGGCCCGTCGCGTTGCCCAGGTTCAGCAGGCGGCCCTCGGACAGGACGATGAGGACCTTGCCGTCGGGGAACGTCCACGTGTGGACCTGCGGCTTGACCTCGTCCTTGACGATGCCGGGGATCTTCGCGAGGCCGGCCATGTCGATCTCGTTGTCGAAGTGGCCGATGTTGCCGACGATCGCCTGGTGCTTCATCTTGGCCATGTCCGAGGCCATGATGATGTCCTTGTTGCCGGTCGTCGTGACGAAGATGTCGACCTTGTCGACGACCTCGTCCAGCGTGGTGACCTGGTAACCGTCCATCGCCGCCTGCAGTGCGCAGATCGGGTCGACCTCGGTGATGATCACGCGCGCGCCCTGGCCGCGCAGCGACTCGGCACAGCCCTTGCCGACATCGCCGTAACCGCAGACCAGCGCGGTCTTGCCGCCGATCAGGACGTCCGTGGCGCGGTTGATGCCGTCGATCAGCGAGTGGCGGCAGCCGTACTTGTTGTCGAACTTCGACTTCGTCACGGCGTCGTTCACGTTGATCGCCGGGAAGAGGAGCGTGCCCTCGCGGTGCATCTCGTACAGGCGGTGGACGCCCGTCGTGGTCTCCTCCGTCACGCCGCGGATCTCCGAGGCGAGCTGGGTCCACTTCTGCGAGCCCTCGGTGATGGTGCGGTTGAGGACCTGCAGGACGACGCGGTGCTCGTCCGACTCGGCGGTGTCCTCGGACGGGACCTTGCCGTCCTTCTCGAACTTGACGCCCTGATGGACGAGCATGGTGGCGTCGCCGCCGTCGTCAAGGATCATGTTCGGGCCGCCGGTGGGGGTGTTCGGCCAGGTCAGCGCCTGCTCCGTGCACCACCAGTACTCCTCGAGGGTCTCGCCCTTCCAGGCGAAGACCGGGATTCCCTGGGGGTTGTCCGGGGTGCCGTTCGGGCCGACGGCGATGGCCGCTGCCGCGTGGTCCTGGGTCGAGAAGATGTTGCAGGAGACCCAGCGGACCTCGGCGCCCAGGGCGACCAGGGTCTCGATGAGGACGGCGGTCTGCACGGTCATGTGCAGCGAGCCCATGATGCGGGCGCCGGCCAGCGGCTGAGTGGCGGCGAACTCCTTGCGGATCGACATCAGGCCGGGCATCTCGTGCTCGGCGAGGGTGATCTCCTTGCGGCCGAACTCGGCCAGGGAGAGATCGGCGACCTTGAAGTCCTGGCCGTTGATGAGAGTCGTCATTGGCGAGCTGCTCCTCGTGGGGTTGATCGAGGGTGGGTGGACATGGCTGACCTGCGACGACGGCACAGAGAAGCACCGGCGCACAGCAGCGCAGTCCGTCGGAGGCCCTCTCTCCCTCGGCCGGCGCCCGTAGAGGCACCGCCCGACCGCCATCAGCAGCGACGTCTGGCTCGGTCACAAAGCTACACCGATTGGCCCAGCGAGCCCCAGCCCGCCTTCCCGGGGGCGGAACGGGTCGGGGAGGCGCGAGCAGGGACAAGGGCGAGGCTGCAGACCTGCCCGTTCAGGTTCTTCGCGCTTTTGAACCTGTGCTCGCGTGTTGCAGGATGCCTTGAGATCGGGAACATTTGCGCGATCTTGTTTGACGAAGGTGTTAGGAGATCCACGTGACCCACCCGGCCGATCCCCCCATGGGCGGGAGCAGCGGCGAGCGCAAGAAGCTCAAGCTGCTCGCCGTGACCGCCTGTCCGACCGGTATCGCCCACACGTACATGGCGGCGGAGAAGCTCTCGCAGGCGGCGGAGAGCCTCGGCATCGAGATGAAGGTGGAGACGCAGGGCTCCATCGGTGCCGAGAATGTCTTGACTGACAACGATGTCAGAGAAGCTGACGGCATCATCATCGCGGCGGACAAGGACGTCGACCGCGGCCGCTTCGTGGGCAAGCGCGTGCTGTCCGTCGGGGTGTCCGAAGGAATCAGCCGTCCCGAGCAGTTGATCGAGCAGGTGCGGAGCGCGCCCGTGCACGGCGGAGGCGGTGGCGGCGGGTCCGCCGAGGCGGCTTCCACCGGTGGCGGGGGCGGCAAGGAGCGGAGTCTCGCGTACAAGGCGCTGATGAACGGCGTCTCGTACATGATTCCGTTCGTCGTGGTCGGCGGTCTGCTGATCGCGATCTCGCTGGCGTTGGGCGGTGACGCGACCTCCAAGGGTTACGTGATCCCTGAAGGCACCTTCTGGGCGCATGTCAACGCCATCGGAGTCATCGGCTTCACCCTGATGGTGCCGATCCTCTCGGGTTATATCGCGTATGCCATCGGTGACCGGCCCGCGCTCGTGCCCGGCATGATCGGCGGCTGGATCGCCAACACCGGGGAGCTGTACGACTCCAAGGCGGGGGCCGGTTTCATCGGGGCCATCGTGACCGGCTTCCTCGCCGGTTATCTGGTGCTGTGGATCAAGAAGGTCAAGGTCCCCAAGTTCGTCCAGCCGATCATGCCGATCATCGTGATCCCCATCGTCGCGACGACGGCCCTCGGTCTCTTCTTCATCTACGTCATCGGCAAACCGATCTCGTGGGTCTTCGAGCATCTGACCGACTGGCTCAGCGGCATGACCGGGACCAGCGCGATCCTGCTGGGCGCGATTCTCGGGCTCATGATCGCCTTCGACATGGGCGGGCCGGTCAACAAGACGGCGTTCCTGTTCGGTACGGGCCTCATCGCCACCGGCAACCAGACCGTCATGGGCATGTGTGCCGCGGCGATCCCGGTCATGCCGCTCGGCCAGGGCCTGGCCACGCTGATCCGGCGCCGTCTCTACTCCGAGCAGGAGCGGGAGACCGGCATGGCGGCCCTGTTCATGGGCTTGTTCGGCATCTCGGAAGGTGCGATCCCCTTCGCCGCCGCGCGGCCGGCCCAGGTCATCCCGGCCAACATGCTCGGTGGCGCCGTCGCCGGTGCCATCGCGGGTATGGCGAGCGTCGAGGACGCTGTCCCGCACGGCGGTCCGATCGTGGCCGTGCTCGGCGCGGTCGGCGGCGTGCCGATGTTCTTCCTCGCCATCGCCGTCGGGACCGTGGTCACCGCCCTCACCACGGTCACCCTCGTCGACATCAGCGAGCGCAAGCGGCGCGGCCGACCGGCCGACGGCGTGCCGGGCGGGCCCGAGCCGGTGCTCGCGGGTGTGGGTGTGGGCGCGGGTAGTGGAGCTGTCGGCTCCGGGGCGTCCGCGGCCCCGCCGAAGGCCGTCGGCTCCGAGGCGTCCGCGGCCCCGCAGAAGGCTCCTGTCACGTCTGCCCCGGCGGCAGCCGCGCCCGTCGCCTCCCCCGAGGCCGCCTCCCCCGAGGAGGACGAGGTCCTCTCCGGTTATCTCACCGAGCAGACCGTGAAGGTACGTCTCGACTCCGCCGACAAGGACTCCGCGATCCGCGAGATGGCGAACCTCCTCGCCGCCACCGGCAAGGTGAACGACGTCGAGGAGCTCGTGCGGACCGCTCTGCGCCGCGAGGCCCAGGGCACCACGGGGCTCGGCGAGGAGATCGCCATCCCGCACGCCAAGACCGACGCGGTGACCTCGCCGGTCGTCGGGTTCGCGCGGTCGGCCGAGGGCATCGAGTGGGGCGCCCTCGACGGCACCAAGGCCAAGCTGGTCTTCATGATCTCCGTGCCGGAGGCAGCCGCGGGCGACGAGCACCTGCGGATTCTCGCGCTGCTCTCGCGGAAGCTGATGGACACCGGCTTCCGCGAGCGGCTCGAGGCGGCGCCCGATGAGGCGGCGGTCCTCGAGGTGCTGCGCGAGGTCCGGTAGCCCGTGGTCGAGTTACGCCGATGGGGCCCCGCACCAGCACGGTGCGGGGCCCCATCGGCGTACGAGAGCGTCAGAAGACGAGAACGGCGGAAGGTCAGTGGCCGCCCGGCGTCTTTCCGGGGTTCGTGCCCTCGGCGGCGGCCGTCTCGCTGTAGATGTCCGGCTCCAGGTAGATCACGCGGGCGATCGGGACCGCCGCGCGGATGCGCTCCTCGGCGGCGTTGATCGCGGAGGCCACCTCGGCGGCCGTCTCGTCGTGCCGTACGGCGATCTTGGCTGCGACGAGGAGCTCCTCGGGGCCGAGGTGCAGCGTGCGCATGTGGATGACGCGGCTGACCGTCTCGCCGTCGACGAGCGCGGCCTCGATCTTCCCGACCTCGTCCGTGCCCGCGGCCTCGCCCAGGAGCAGGGACTTGGTCTCCGCGGCCAGGACGATCGCGATCAGGATGAGCAGGATGCCGATGCAGAGGGTGCCGATGCCGTCCCAGACGCCGTCACCCGTGGCGAGCGCGAGGCTGACGCCGACCAGGGCCAGGATCAGACCGACCAGCGCGCCCAGGTCCTCCAGGAGCACGACCGGCAGCTCGGGAGCCTTCGCGCGGCGGACGAACTGCGTCCAGGTGAGGTTGCCGCGCGTGAGGTTCGACTCCTTGATGGCCGTACGGAAGGAGAAGCTCTCGGCGATGATCGCGAACACCAGGACGCCGACCGGCCAGTACCAGTGGTCGATCTCGTGCGGGTGCTTGATCTTCTCGTAGCCCTCGTAGATCGCGAACATGCCGCCGACCGAGAAGAGCACGATGGAGACCAGGAAGGCGTAGATGTAGCGCTCGCGCCCGTATCCGAAGGGGTGTTGCGGGGTCGCCTCGCGCTTCGCCTTCTTGCCGCCGAGGAGCAGCAGCCCCTGGTTGCCCGAGTCCGCGAGCGAGTGCACGCTCTCGGCGAGCATCGAAGACGATCCACTGAAGATGAACGCGACGAACTTCGCCACCGCGATCGCGAGGTTCGCGACGAGTGCCGCGACAATCGCCTTTGTTCCGCCTGACGCGCTCATGTGTGCCCGTTGTCCCTTCGCCTGCGTACGTTCTTGTCCACTGCCGCTTTGCCCGGCCTTTGCGGTGGGTCATTGTTGCAGCACGAGTCGCTGGTGGTGAGTCAGGCCACCACAGTGGCACGGAAGAGCGTGCCGACTCCGGACACTTCGGCCTTTTCGTCGGCGGGGACGAACACGGACTGGCCGGGCGTGAGTTCGCCGGCATCGCCCGCGCGGACGGAGCCCGCGACGCAGAGCAGGATCTGCGGGGTGGCGGCGGTCAGGTCGCGCGGTGCCGCGCCCTCGGGCAGGACGAAGCGGGAGAGGCGGAACTCGTCGATCGGGGTGGCGTAGATTTCTTCGCCGTCGGGTGCGGCCTCAGGGCGCAGGACGCCGGGGTCGGTCGCCTCGAAGCGGACGACGCGCAGGAGTTCGGGTACGTCGACGTGCTTGGGGGTCAGGCCGCAGCGCAGGACGTTGTCCGAGTTCGCCATGATCTCGACGCCGAGGCCGTCGAGGTAGGCGTGCGGGACTCCGGCGCCGAGGAACAGGGCCTCGCCGGGCTGCAGTCGGACGTGGTTCAGGAGCATCGCCGCGATGACGCCGGGGTCGCCCGGGTAGTGGTGCGCGATGCCCGCGTACGGGGTGTAGGCGCCGCCGAGCCGCCGGGCTGCCTCGGTGACCTCGGTGACGGTCGCCGCCATCTCCTCGGGGTCCGCGGTCAGGACGGCTGTCAGGACCTCGCGCAGCGCGCCCTCCTCGGGCTTGGCGTGCAGCAGATCGACGTACGGCTTCAAGGAGTCGACGCCCAGACCGGCCAGCAGATCCGCGGACTCGGCGGGGTCGCGGAAGCCGCAGAGGCCTTCGAACTCCGTGAGGGCGCAGATCAGTTCGGGCTTGTGGTTGGCGTCCTTGTAGTTGCGGTGCGGGGCGTCGATCGGGACGCCGCGCTCCTCCTCGTCCTCGTAGCCCTCCCGCGCCTGTTCCAGGTCGGGGTGCACCTGGAGGGAGAGCGGGGCGCCCGCGGCGAGGAGCTTGAGGAGGAAGGGCAGGCGCGGGCCGAACCTGGCGACGGCCGCCCGGCCGAGCTCGTGCCCCGGGTCCTCGTCGATCACCTCGTCGAGCGGACCGCGCTCGGTGCGCGAGGGCGCGCCGGGGTGGGCGCCCATCCACATCTCGGCCTGCGGTTCACCGGTCGGCTCGACGCCGAGGAGCTCCGCGATGGCGGTGGTGGAACCCCAGGCGTAGGGGCGGATGGTGTTGGTGAGGCGGTCCACGGAGGGGTTCTCCCTTACGTACGTACGTGCGCTCTTGCCTGATGTGGGCTCTTGCGTGAGTCGGCTGACGGCTGCCAGGTCATGACCGGGCTGTGGTCATGATCCGTCCCTCGGGGCGAGCGCCAGGTAAACGGCGGCGAAATCCGTGACGGCGATCAGCTCCGCGAGGGTCTCCAGGTCGTCGCCGCCCTCCGGTTCGAGCTCGCTGATCGCGATGTCGTGGCCGTGGGCGAGTTCGCGGGCCGCGGGCGCGGCGCTGAGGCCCCCGGCGTCCACCGGACGGTCGCGGAGCAGGACGACGCGGGCGCGCAGCTGCTGGGGTTCGTCGACGCGGTCGCGGAAGAAGTCGTCGCCGTCTTCGCTCGGGGCGAGGTTGCCGGCGAGCAGGGCGCCGTGCGCGGGCAGGGCCTCGGGCAGTTCGCCCGCGACCGCGGGGTGTCCGGCGAGCTCGGCGAGGCCGGCGGCGAAACGGCGGCCCACGGGGCCCGCGAGGCCGCCCTCGGTCCAGATCACCGGGAGGGCTTCGGCGAGTTCGGCGGCGAGCGTCTTGGCGGGGTTGCTGTACGTCGCGATGACCGGGCCGCAGCGTTCCGCGACGCTGTCGAGGCGGTCGGCGATCTTCTCCAGGGTCTCGGCCGGTGCGGTGATCAGGCCGGTGCGGTCCAAGAGGATGAGGAGCGGGGTGAGCAGGGCCCAGAGGGTGGCGGGGGCGGAGGCGGCGGCCTCGTCGTCCAAGCGGCGGGCCTCGTACGCCTCGGAGGCGCGTTCTCCGTCGTGCGGGGCTTCGTACTCCCCGTACGGGGAGGTGGCCATCGGGACCGTGAGGCCGTGTGAGCCCTCGACGCCCTCCGCCAGCGGGGAGCGGGCCGGGGCGACGGCCACGACCGTGCAGCCGCGGCGGTAGGCCTGGCCCGCGAGGAGTTCGAGGCCCGGTTCCGTGCCGTCCGGTGTGGCGATGAGCAGCAGGTCCAGGGGGCCCGCCCAGCCGGGGAGCGCCCAGCGCAGGGCGCCTGCCGCGGGGGCCACGCCGGTGGGGGCGAGGCGGATCACGGGGCAGTTCGCCCCCGCGAGGGTGCCGAGCAGATCCGCCACGCAGGTGGCGGCGGTGCCGGGGCCCGCGATCAGGATGGCGCGCGGGCGGCCGTCCGGCTTGAGCTGCGTGAGCCCGGCCTCCGTGGCGTGCCGCACCGCTGTGCGGACGCGGGCGCCTGCCTCTGCGGCACAGCGGAGGAGGCCGCGGCGGTCGGCCACCGCGAGGGCCTCCGGGGCGTCAAGCAGCGATTCGTCGAGCATGGGGTCGGGCCTCCGATTCGCCGGGCGACGGGGCGGGGCGCGCCGCCGCTCGCACTTCTTGTCGTTACGCCGGGGTCCTGCGGGGCTGGCCTTGGGGGGCCTTGCGGGGCTGGCCTTGCGGGGCTTTGTTGTGCCTGCGTGGCTTCTGTCCGGGGTCCTGCGTGCCTTGCGGGGTTTCGTGCGGCCCCTGGCGGGCCCTGCGGGGCTCGCCTCGGACAGGCCTTGCGGAGCCTTACGCGGGGCGGCGGGCCTCGTCGACGAGGAGTACGGGGATGCCGTCGCGGACGGGGTAGGCGAGGCCGCAGTCCTTCGCGTCTGCCGTGCAGACCAGCTCCGTGTCCGCCTCCTTGAGGGGGGCGTGGCAGGCCGGGCAGGCGAGGATCTCCAGGAGGCCGGCTTCGAGCGGCATGGGGTGGGTCCCTTCGAGCGGTTGGGCGAGGAATGTCGCCTGGTCAGCCTACCGCTGGCCCCGGGGCCTGGGCGTGTTTACGGCCGGGGCTTCGCCCCAGGGCCCCTGGGGTGGGGTTGGACCGGGGCTTCGCCCCGGCCCCGGCCCCGGGGTGGGCCGGCGGTCGTTGGTCGTCTGCGGGCCGGTGGGCGTTTGTGCCCACCCGATCCGCCCTGCGGAACGCCTGCCCACAAACGCGCGGGCGGGAGGGGTGGAACGGGTGCCCACGAACGCGCGGGCAGGAGCCGCCGGACGATGACCGCCACCGCCCCGGCCGGGGCGGTGGCACGGTGGAGCGGCTCTCTGCTGTTGCGGTCCGGGACCCGGGTGGGTTCGCGTCGTGGCACTTCGGCCCGCCCGGGACCGGTTGCCGCGGCAGGCCCGAGGCGTGGGTCAGGCGCGGATGATCGACAAGGCTTCGTCCCTCGCCTTTGTCATCGTTGCCGCGTCCCTTGCCTCCACGTTCAGGCGCAGCAGCGGCTCCGTGTTGGAGGCTCGGACGTTGAACCACCAGTCGGTGGACGTCACCGTGAGGCCGTCGAGTTCGTCGACGGTGACGCCCTCCTGGTCGGCGTACTTCGCCTTGATCGCGGCGAGGCGGGCCGTCTGGTCGTCCACCGTGGAGTTGATCTCGCCGGAGCCCGCATAGCGGTCGTACTGCGCGACGAGGGCCGACAAGGTCCCGCCCTGGCCGCCGAGTGCCGCGAGGACGTGGAGCGCGGCCAGCATGCCCGTGTCCGCGTTCCAGAAGTCGCGGAAGTAGTAGTGCGCCGAGTGCTCGCCGCCGAAGATGGCGCCCGTCCTGGCCATCTCCGCCTTGATGAAGGAGTGGCCGACGCGGGTGCGGACCGGCGTGCCGCCGTTCTCGCGCACGACCTCGGGGACCGACCACGAGGTGATGAGGTTGTGGATGACCGTGCCCTTGCCGCCGTTGCGCGCGAGCTCGCGCGAGGCGACCAGGGCGGTGATCGCCGACGGGGAGACGGGGTCGCCGTTCTCGTCGACTACGAAGCAGCGGTCCGCGTCACCGTCGAAGGCGATGCCGAGGTCGGCGCCCTCTGCCCGCACCCGCTCCTGGAGGTCCACGATGTTCTTCGGGTCGAGGGGGTTGGCCTCGTGGTTCGGGAACGTGCCGTCCAGCTCGAAGTACATCGGTACGAGCGTGAGCGGCAGGCCCTCGAAGACCGTCGGGACGGTGTGCCCGCCCATGCCGTTGCCCGCGTCGACGACGACCTTGAGGGGGCGGATGGAGGTCAGGTCCACCAGGCCGCGCAGGTGCGCCGCGTAGTCCTTGAGGGTGTCCCGCTCGGTGAGCGTGCCGGGCGTGGCCACCGGTTCCGGGGCGCCCGTCTGCGACCACCCCTCCACGAGGGCGCGGATGTCGGCGAGGCCGGTGTCCTGGCCGACGGGGGCGGCGCCCGCGCGGCACATCTTGATGCCGTTGTACTGCGCGGGGTTGTGCGAGGCGGTGAACATGGCGCCCGGCAGGTTCAGCGCACCCGACGCGTAGTAGAGCTGGTCCGTGGAGCAGAGGCCGATCTCCGTGACGTCGACGCCGAGCTTCGCGGCCCCGCGCGCGAAGGCGCGGGAGAGGCCGGGCGACGACGGCCGCATGTCGTGTCCGGTCACGATCGCGTCCGCGCCCGTCACCTTCGCGAAGGCCGCACCGAACAGCTCGGCCAGCGACTCGTCCCACTGGTCCGGGACCACCCCGCGCACGTCGTACGCCTTCACGATCTGGGACAGATCAGCAGTCACGGCCAACCCTCTCTGCAGGTTCTGCGAGTTCAGCGGTTTTCGAAAAGTACTCATCAAGACTCATCAAGTACTCGTCGGTCACCCCAAACTACCCGCAACACCTGACAACCAGCTGTGAGCGACGTCAAGCCGTCGTCAGCGCAATGGCAGCGGCTGGCAACGGATGGCTGCGGATGTCAGGCCCGCGTCACGGCAGCATCCAGCCGAGCACCACCGTGCTCTGTCCGACCACGATCAGGCACATCACAAGGAGCAGGGCGAGGCTCCAGGGCAGCACCTTGCGCAGCAGATCGCCCTCCTTGCCCGCGAGTCCGACGGCCGCGCACGCGATCGTCAGGTTCTGCGGGGAGATCATCTTGCCGAGCACTCCGCCCGAGCTGTTGGCGGCGGCGAGCAATTCGGGCGAGAGACCGGACTGCTGAGCCGCCGTCACCTGGAGCGCGCCGAAGAGCGCGTTGGCCGAGGTGTCCGAGCCGGAGACCGCGACGCCGAACCAGCCGAGCACCGGCGACAGGAAGGCGAGCCCCGCGCCCGCCGCCGCCACGAAGTGGCCGATGGTGGCGGCCTGTCCGGACAGGTTCATCACGTACGCGAGGGCGAGCACGGACGTCACGGTGAGGATCGCGAACCGCAGTTCGTGCACGGTCGCCAGCCACTCCCGCACCGCCACGCGCGCGTGCACGCCGATGACGGCGGCGGTGCCCACACCGGCGAGCAGGACGAGCGTTCCGCCCGTCGCCACGAGCGGCAGCGAGAAGAGATTGCCGCCCACCGGGTCCCCGCCGGGATCGGCGACGTTCAGGAAGGGCCAGTCGAAGGTCTGCGTCGCCTTGGCCAGCAGGTCCTTGACCGGCGGGATCTGGGCGACCGAGAAAATGGCGACGATCAGGGCGTACGGGGCGTAGGCGCGCAGGATCTCGGGGCGCGGGTCGTCCTGGTCCAGGTCTTCACTGCGTACGCCGGTGAGGACGGCGACGCGTACGGGTTCCGCGGCGGGTTTGCGCGCGCTGGGCACCGCCATCAGGGCGCCCGCGCCGGCCAGCGCCGCCCCGATGTCGGCCAGCTGGGCGGAGACGTAGTTGGACGCGGCGAACTGCGCGACGGCGAAGGCGAAACCGCAGACCAGGGCGGGCACCCAGGTCTCGCGCAGACCGCGCCGCCCGTCCACCAGGAAGACCAGGAGCAGCGGCACGACCAGGGCGAGCAGCGGCGTCTGGCGGCCGACGACCGTGGCGACGGTGTCCAGCGGAAGCCCGGTGACCTGCGCGAGCGTCACGACGGGGGTGCCCATGGCGCCGAAGGCGACGGGCGCGGTGTTGGCCACCAGAGCGACGACGGCGGCCTTGACGGGGTCGAAGCCGAGCGCCACCAGCATCACCGCGGAAATGGCGACGGGCGCCCCGAAGCCGGCGAGTGCCTCGAGGAGCGCCCCGAAGCAGAAGGCCACGACGAGTGCCTGGATGCGCGGATCGTCCGAGAGCCGTCCGAAGGAGCGGCGCAGGATGTCGAAGTGCCGGGTACGGACCGTCATCCGGTACACCCACAGGGCGTTGACGACGATCCACAGGATGGGGAAAAGCCCGAAGAGGGCTCCTTGCGCTGCGCCGGAGCCGGTCTGGCCGAGCGGCATCCCGTACGCGATCCAGGCGACCAGGGCGGCGACACCGAGGCCGATGAGTCCCGCGAGGTGGGCCTTCATGCGGACGGCGCCGAGCAGGACGAGGACGGTCAGGAGGGGCAGGGTCGCGACGAGGGCGGACAGGCCGAGCGAATCGGCGACGGGCTCCAGTTGCTGCACGTACACGGGCGGCTCCCCCGGTTCCGTTTCCGTATTCCGCGATGCGGAACGTGATCTCTCACGGGTGGGGGAAATGGTCATGTCGCCGCCATGCGCACGTCAATGGGGCGTACAGGGAAACTTGTTCAGCGATGAACGACAGAGGTCTCCGGAGAGGGCCCGTTCAGGAATCCGGTGAGCGCAGCACCCGCAGATGGCCGCGGCGCGCGACCTCCATCGGGTCCGCCCTGCGCGCCCCACCGCCGGCCTCCGCGGCACGCTCCTGCGGGCGGGCCGCCTCACGCACCGCGTTGGCGAGCGCTTCGAGGTCGTCACCGCTGGGGCGGGCCGGACCGGAGGCGTCGGCGAGGCGGACGACCTCCCAGCCGCGGGGCGCGGTGAGGCGCTCGGAGTGCTCGGCACACAGGTCGTAGCAGTGGGGTTCGGCGTAGGTGGCGAGGGGGCCGAGGACCGCGGTCGAGTCGGCGTAGACGTACGTCAGCGTCGCGACGGCGGGACGGCCGCAAGCGGTGCGCGAACAGCGACGTACAGGGCTCACGATGTTGGACGGTACCGCACTCTTGAGCGGGCCGCGACGACTCTCCGCGAGGTCACCCCACCGTGTCGTGCTGTGATCCCCGCCACGGAGCGCTCCCGCGGCGCCCCGCTGACCTGCGGTGACACAAGGGGCCCGGGTGACCGGTGGTGTTGGATCCGGTCACTACTTGGCGCAAATCCCGTCATTCATCGCGAGATCGTCGGTCCTGGAGAGATACGAAATCGGGCCCAACCCTGGTCGGAATGGTCATCGGGCGACATGCCGCGCGGCCGGACGGAAGCAGCGCGGAAGCGGTACGGAAGCCCGGGGGAAGCAGTGCGGAAGCCTGGCTGACGCAGCACGGAAGGCCCGGGGGAAGCAGTACGGCAGCCCGGCGGAAGCTGTGCGAAAACGCCGATGCCGAGGACTACTCTTCGTCAGTGATGGACGACCCCGTACAGCCCCGCACCGCAGACCCGAGGCCCCGCCGCCGCGACCGCCACGGCAGGGGCATGCGCGGCCCCGTGGCGCCGCCCCAGGTGCCGCTGTCCGCCAGCCGTGCCGAGGTCTTCACCGACCTGGTGCAGGACTCCGTGGAACGCCTCGAGCGGCGATGGCCGCAGCTGAGCGAGATCGACTTCCTGGTCCTCGAGGTTCCCGCGCTGGGGCGGGACGGGAGCGCGGGCGAGGACGCCTGGAGCGATGGTGTCGTGCCGCTGGGGGGCACGATCGAGGCCTCCGACGACCGGCCCGCGCGGGTGGTCATCTACCGGCGTCCGGTGGAGATCCGCACCAAGGGGCGCGACGAGCGGGCCGCGCTCGTCCACGAAGTGGTGGTCGAGCAGGTCGCCGAGCTCCTCGGGCTCTCGCCCGAGTCGGTCGACCCGCGGTACGGGGAAGACTGAGGGCTCATCCCCCGCCCCCTCATCCCTCGGCCCCCTCATTCCTCGGCCCCCTCATCCCCCGGCCCCCTCGGCCCGCGGGCCGAGGCCTCGATGGCCTACTTCTGCAGCACCTTCAGATCCTGTTCCGCCTCCGGCACCGACACCGTGCCCCTGTCGTCCGGCAGGGTCTGCACGGTGAACATCGGGATGCCGTCCTCCGGGTCCTCCAACATGCGCGAGGCATGGACGTCGCCCCCGGACACCGGCTCCACCGTGAGCGCGTACGTGCCCTTGAGGCCGCTCGGCACGGGCGCCTGGACCCCGAGGGTCGTGCCGCCCTTGACCGTGTACGTCTTGGTCGTCGGCGAGCCGCCTTCGCTGCCCTCCGACGCCGTGACCCTCACCTTTCCGGTCCTGCCGGGGGCCACGAGGGACAGCGTGGAGCCCTTGGCCCGGTTGTCGGCCACCGTCGCGCGCGTGCCGGCCGCGTTCGTCGCCGGGATGAACGCCGTCTCCTGGTCGGCGCCCTTGCCCCGGGTCACGCGCAGGGCCGCCACCACAGGCGCCGCTTCCTGCGTCGGCGTCAGGATCAGCGAGCCCGCCTCCCCCTTGGTGACGTCGCCGAGATCGACGGCGGTCGTCATGCCGGACTTGACGTGCAGGTTCGCGTGTCCGGCCGGGCTGATCAAACCGGTGGGCGAGGCCAGTTGCACCTTCAGGTCGGCGTCGTCGGCGCCGGGCGCGAAGGCGACCAGACGTACCGAAGTGGCGTCCTTGGGGATGCCGGGCAGGACCACGCGGCTCGCGGGGTCGGCGGACGCGGGCAGCCAGTCGCCGCCGAGCTTGTCGTCCGATGACTGCACGGCGGCCGCGACCCTGCCACTGCGCGCGGTCACGTGCATCGTGATGTTCGTCTGCTCCTTGGGCGCGAGCGTGGACAGCAGGACCGGGACGCTGGAGTGCGGCTGGACCTGGACCGCCTGCCCCACCTCGGCCTTGATGGCGCCGTCCTTGCCGTACAGCTCGATGTCGACCACGGCGGCCGAGTCGTCCGGGTTGGTCAGGTGGACGTAGTCACTGCGGTCCTTGGCGGTGCTGGCGCCCGGGAACCAGAAGTCCGTGCCGGGCGCCGTGCAGTTGGTGCCCTGGAGGCCGCGGCCGCTGCCCACGGCGTACTTGGTGGTCTGCTGGACGGTCCAGCCGGGGGCCAGCCGGCCGTCCGCGGTGCCGAGAAGCGCGGGCGACTCGCCCCCGGACTCCTCGCCGGTGACGGGCTTACCCGGTGTCTTCGATGTCAGGAAGGGCTTGACGGCCTTCTCCTTGCCGTGGGCGCCGCCCTTCGGGGCGTCCGTCAGCTCCTG
Source organism: Streptomyces sp. NPDC050147 (assembly GCF_040660195.1). Classification (NCBI taxonomy): domain Bacteria; kingdom Bacillati; phylum Actinomycetota; class Actinomycetes; order Kitasatosporales; family Streptomycetaceae; genus Streptomyces; species Streptomyces sp. NPDC050147. The sequence goes on from NZ_JBFALJ010000043.1 coordinate 18,062, forward strand.
TGTGGCGGGCAGCAGTTCCGCCTTGCCCGCATCGCCGGAGCCCTCGCCCTTGGGCGTGAACGCCGCGTAAGAGGTCTCGGCGAGGTCGGACGCGCTGGGCACCGGGCAGAGCAGGCTGGTGCGCTCGACGGGCAGCCGCGCGGCGGCTTTCGCGCCGTCGTCGCCGCTGCCGTCGGGCGCGTTGGCCACGGCGAACCCGGTGACCGCGGCGAGCGCGGCAGCGGCGGCGATCAGGGACTGGGTCGTGCGGTTCACTGCTGGCTCCCGTCGGGGCGCTCACTGTCGGTGCCGTGCGGCGGCTGCGGCGGCTGGGGCGGCATCGGGGGCTGCTGCCCGTACGCGGCGTCGTACGACTGCCCGTACTGCTCGCCGCCGCCCTGTGCTCCGTAGGCGTACGGGTCGTACTGACCGCCCTGGTAGGGGTCCTGGTACGCGGGCTGGTCGTACGAACCCGCGGGGTACGGCGCGTCCTCGTACCTCTGCTCGCCCTGGTACGTGCCGTAGTCGGCGCCCGCGTGGGCGGGAGCCTGCCACTCCTCGGGTGACTGCGACTGCTGCTGGGGCACCGCGGCGTAGGCGCCTTCCTCCGCCGGAGGAGGAGGCGGAGTGCCGGCGTCGTCCTGCCCGGCGCCCGCCCGCGCGGCGTCCTGCTGCTCGGCCTGCGCGGCCCGCAGCCTGCGGGCCCTGCGCCCCTCCCCCTCGACCGGCTGCGCCGGGATGACGGGCTCGTCGGGGAGGTCGTCGTCCACGTCACGGCGGCGGCCGGGAAGGGCGAGGACCACCAGGACCACGGCGAGCGCGCCCTGCGCCCACAGCCATCCCGTGTGGCCCACGGGCGTCGCGTGCGTGACGTCCAGTCGGCCGCCGGACGCGGGCAGTTCGAAGCCCTGGGCCCAGCCGTCCAGCGTGGTCGGGGTCAGCGCGCGGCCGTCCAGGGTCGCCGTCCAGCCCTCGTCGACGGCGTCGGCGAGCCGCAGGGTGCGGCCCTCCTCGCCCGCGGGGATGTTCGTGTGCAGTTCGACGGGGCCCGCGGCCACCGGCAGCGGGTCGCCCGTCTCGGGGACGATCGCGGCGCGTGAGACCTGCCGGTCCACGCGCCACAGGGCGCTGCCGTCCTCCTGGCTGAGCCGGGTGAGGCCGGGGGTGGCGTCCAGGGTGCGGCTCATCTGGCGCGGCGCGCCGTCGCGTACGAGGACGTAGCGCACGGCGAAGCCGCCGAGCTGGTCGGCCTGGTCGGCGCCGGACCCCGCGAGGAGCCGGGAGACGATCTTGTCGAGGTGCTGGTTCGAGCCGCCCGCGTCGGCGAGTTCGGCGTCACCCAGGCGGGCGCCCGAGCCGCGGACGAGGGTGTACGACACCTGGGCGGCCGACTCGCTGTCCAGGACGAGCGTGCGGGCCTGGTCCTGCGTGCCGCTCTCCTCGGCGACGAACGCGGGCACCTGCACCGGGTCGCGCCGCTCCAGGGGTCCGTCGGCGCCGCGGATCATCCACCCGGCGGCGACGAGCAACGGCCCGGCGGCCGCCGCGAAGGCGATGAGGACGGCGACCGGCTGACGCCACCCGAAGCTCTGCTCGGCGACACGCGTGCGTGCCCCGTCGGCGCCCAGTGCGGCGGCGGCCAGGAGCGCGAGGCCGTACCCGAGGGTGGCCGGGCCCGCCCACGCCGAGCCGTTCGAGAGCGCGGCGAAGACCAGGGAGACCAGTGCGGCGATCCAGGCGGTGCGGACGGCGAGCTGCCGCTCGGTACGCAGGAGCGCGGCCAGGGCGGCGAGCACGATGCCGATGAGCAGCAGCCCGTCCACGGTTCCGGGACCGCCGGGGCTGCCCCCGAGCAGGTCGAGCCCGGTCGCGGAACCGGTGCCGAATTCGAGCCCCGCCTCGCCGAAGAAGCCGAAGGGCAGCAGCGAGAGGGACCAGGGCGCGAGGATCAGGAGCGGGGTGCCGAGCGCGGCGAGGAAGCGAAGGCCGTACGCCGTGATGTCGCGCCTGCGCACCACGAGGAGCGCGAGGCCGAGCACCAGGGCGATCGGCCACACGATCGGCGTGAACGCGGTGGTGAGCGTCAGGAGCAGGGCGAACGCCCACGTGGCGCGCCAGCTTCCGCGCACGCCCTCCTGGGCGGTCAGACCGCTCGCCGCGATGGCCGCGCGCGCCATGAGCGGCAGCAGGATCGCGAGGACGGCGGTGCCGACGCGCCCGCCCGCGAGCGCGCCCGTGGCGGCCGGCAGGAAGGCGTAGGCGACCGAGGCCCAGGCGCGCAGCAGGCGTGACTCGACCAGGGGCCGCGAGGCGAAGTAGGCGGCGAAGCCGGCCAGCGGCACGGAGCCGACCAGGAGCACCGTGACCGCGAGGCCGGTGGACCCGAACAGCAGGCTGCTGAGACCCGCGACGAGCGCGAGGTAGGGCGGCGCCGACTGCGTGCCGCCGGTGCCGACCGGATGCCAGACGTCGAGATAGCGCGCCCAGAGGGCGGAGGAGTCGCCGGGGGCGGGCAGCAGCGCGCCGCCCGCGAGCGCACCGCTGCCGAGGAGTTCGCGGCAGGCGATGAGCGAGGCGAACAGGAGCACCACGAAGAGCATCGGTCCCGGCTTGCGGGCGAGGCGCTTGAGCCGTGCGAACTGCTCGACCTGAAGGAAGTCCGCGTCGTCTCCACCGGGGCCGGACTCGACGGCTCCGTGCCGCCCCGCGCCGGTGACGGCTTCGGGGTCGGAGCGGCCGACGATGTCGCCGGCGACCTGTTCCACGGTGGCGCGCACGGTGGCGCCCGGCGGCGGGAAGAGAGGCCGCATCTCGGACGGTTCGAGCGCCGACTTGCCGCGCTCCTTGCGGGCGCTGACGATCCGTCCGGGCCGCAGCAGTGTCCCGAGGAGACCGGCGACCTCGTCGACCGCCTGGCCCGGGACCTTGCCGACCAGATACGCCACGGTGCGCAGCAGGGTGCCGAAGACGAGCCGGAAGAGCACCCAGGGCAGCACGGCCGTGCGGGCGTTGACGAGCAGGGTGTAGGCGGCGCCCGCCTTGTCCACGCGGTGCGGCGACGTCGACGTACGCCCCACGCAGTCGACGGTTCGGCGCTCGCGCGAGGAGGCCTCGGCGTGCCGGACGACGGCTTCGGGGGCGACGAGGACGCGGTGGCCCGCGTTCTGGGCGCGCCAGCACAGGTCGACGTCGTCCCGCATGAGCGGAAGGCGCCGGTCGAACCCGCCGAGTTCGTCGAAGACGTCACGCCGGATCAGCATGCCCGCGGTGGACACCGAGAGGACGGGCCGTACGTGGTCGTGCTGGCCCTGGTCCTGTTCGCGGCGGTCGATGCCGGTCCAGCGGCGGCCGCTGTTGGCGATGGAGACGCCGACCTCGAGGAGCTGGCGGCGGTCGTACCAGCCGCGCAGCTTGGGGCCGACGATCGCGACGTCCTTGCCGACCTCGCGTTCGTTCTCCACGACGCGGAGCAGTTCGGCGAGGGCGCCGGGCTCGGGCGCGCAGTCGTCGTGCAGCAGCCACAGCCACTGCTCGGGCTCGCCGTGGGGCAGTTCGGGGAGGTCGTAGGCGTCGTCGCGCCAGCTCCGGCTGACCGGGTCCCAGCCGCTGGGGCGTTTGAGATACGGCAGTTCTTCCGGGGTCAGCACGCCGGCGGTGCGGTTCGCCTCCTCAACGGCGGTGCCGAAGCCGGATCGCCGGGCCAGGTGCAGGACGCGGTCGGGTCCGAGCGCCTCGGTGACCAGGCGGGCGGAGTCGTCCGCGCTGCCGGTGTCCGCGGCCACGGCGTTCTGCACCGGGCGCTCCTGGCCGAGCAGGCCGGCGAGGGCGTCGGGCAGCCAGCGGGCGCCGTCGTGGGTGACGATCACGGCGGTGACGACGTGCCGCGGGAACTCAGGGGCGGCAGCGGCGTCGTGGTGACTGGCTGCCGGATGGCTGTGCACGGACATCGAGGTACGGGCCCCGGTTCGATGGACTGCGGTGGACGCCTGCGCTTCATGGGGGCGCCGGGGCGTCTCGGACGGGGCCCCACACTAACGGCTGGCACCACAACAGCCCGCCGCCTGTGGATAACCCACGGGCAACGGGCTGTTCCTTACGTAGGGGTGTGTGCCGTTTGGTCGGGCGGAACCGGTTGGTGTCCGGCTGGTGTTCAGACGGCGGCCTTCTTCAGACGGCGGCGTTCCCGCTCCGAAAGGCCGCCCCAGATACCGAACCGCTCGTCGTTCGCCAGTGCGTACTCAAGGCATTCCGAGCGAACCTCACAGGCGAGGCAGACCTTCTTGGCCTCTCGCGTGGAGCCGCCCTTCTCGGGGAAGAAGGACTCGGGGTCGGTCTGGGCGCACAGCGCGCGCTCCTGCCAGCCGAGTTCCTCGTCCGCGTCCTCGACCAGCAGTTCCTGAACCAGCTCGGTCATGTGCGCCCCTCGTCTGTCTGTGCGTCCCCGTCGTGCTTGCCGTTACCGATTTCGGCTGAACGACACGAGTGAAATTACAAGTGTGCCGATCCGGGCCAGTCAAGCCGAGATCTGCTATTGGGCCCCTTATTCACCCTGCGGAACCAAGGTAATGCGGAAAGTGTTCAAATCGGCATAAACGTCGTCACTTGCCAGGGGCCCATCCCGAGGCGCCCCGCGACCGCCTTCACCAGGGAAGGACGTCGCGGGGATCAATCCCGTTGCGGCCGGTCCACCGAAGCGAAGGGGATCACATTCGGGTCACGGGAGTGCGCCGGGGTTTACGCGCCGGTTGATGTGTCCCCTGGTGTCCCGTGCATCTGCTGCACAAACCTTTCACCTGAGAGAACAACCGGATGAGGTGAAACATATCTCGCATAGCGGACAGAGAGTTGACAGACAAGGTGTGAGCCGCTGTTCTAGTGGGCATGCTCGCAAACTTGGCTCTCTCGACGACCCGCACCAGCGGGCTCCTCGGTGCTGCCCACGCGCGCTGTCTCTGTTCCTGTTCCAGCTGTTGAGCCGTCCCGCTTCCAGCTGTCGAGCCCGCTCCGGCGCTTCGTCGCCCGAGCCGCTTTCCCTTCTTTGGCCTTGTAGCCCCTTCTGTTCCCTCGCATTTGCTCCTAGCGACTCCTGGCACTCACGTTGAGGAACCACCGCACCATGAACAGCGACAGCGACCTCCAGATCGCCGGCGACATCCTCGAAGTCACCCACCTCCTGCAGCCCACACGCGAGCACCCGGCCACCGTGGCTGAGTTCGCCGGCCTGGCCCGCACCATCGCGGCCGACCGCGCCCAGTGGGCCCACCTCGTCGAGTACGACGCGACGAGCCGCTGGTACCACCGCCTGCGCACGGGGCCCGGTTACGAGGTCTGGCTGCTCTCCTGGGTCCCGGGACAGGGCAGCGGAACGCACGACCACGGCCGCTCCTCCGGCGTACTCACGGTCCTGGAGGGTGAACTGACGGAGCGTACGGAGCGCGGACAGCGCGCGCTCGGCGCCGGGTCCCAGCGCGTGTTCGCGCCCGGTTACGTCCACGACGTCGTCAACGACTCCCTGGAACCGGCCGTCAGCCTGCACATCTACTACCCCGGCCTGACCGACATGCCGATGCACGCGGCGCAGTGCGGCGTACGGGCCACCGCTCCGGCGGCCGGAGATGTCGTGACCGCCTGACGCGCTGTCGTACCTGCCTGACATGCTTGGCCCCATGCGCATTGTGGTCCTGGCCGGCGGTATCGGCGGCGCCCGTTTCCTCCGCGGGCTCAAGAAAGCCGCGCCTGACGCGGACATCACCGTCATCGGCAACACCGGTGACGACATCCACCTGTTCGGGCTGAAGGTCTGCCCCGACCTCGACACCGTGATGTACACCCTCGGCGGCGGCATCAACGAGGAACAGGGCTGGGGGCGTACGGACGAGACGTTCAAGGTCAAGGAAGAGCTCGCCGCGTACGGCGTCGGGCCCGAGTGGTTCGGGCTCGGTGACCGGGACTTCGCCACGCACATCGTGCGGACGCAGATGCTGGCCGCCGGGTTCCCCCTCAGCGCGGTGACACAAGCGCTGTGCGAGCGGTGGCAGCCCGGCGTGCGGCTCATCCCGATGTCGGACGACCGCGTCGAGACGCATGTCGCCGTCACGGTCGACGGCGAGCAGAAGGCCGTGCACTTCCAGGAGTACTGGGTGCGGCTGCGGGCGTCCGTGGACGCGCACGCCGTCGTGCCGGTCGGCGCGGACCAGGCCAAGCCCGCGCCCGGCGTCCTGGAGGCGATCGCCGACGCGGACGTCGTGCTCTTCCCGCCGTCCAACCCCGTGGTGAGCGTCGGGACGATCCTCGCCGTGCCGGGGATCCGCGAGGCCATCGCCGACGCGGGCGTGCCCGTCGTCGGGCTCTCCCCCATCGTCGGGGACGCGCCCGTGCGGGGCATGGCCGACAAGGTGCTCGCGGCGGTCGGCGTGGAGTCGACGGCCGCCGCGGTCGCCGAGCACTACGGAAGCGGGCTGCTCGACGGATGGCTCGTGGACACCGTGGACGCCGGGGTCGTGGAGCGGGTCGAGTCGGCGGGCATCCGGTGCCGGGCGATCCCGCTGATGATGAGCGACGTCGACGCGACCGCCGAGATGGCGCGTGCGGCACTCGCCCTCGCGGAGGAGGTGCGGGCGTGAGCGCTTCCGCGGCCGACGCGGAGGCCGGGGCTTCGCGGTCCTTCCGCGTGTGGGCCGTCCCCGGGCTGCCCGAGGTGCGGCAGGGGGACGACCTCGCCAAGCTGATCGCCGCGGCCGAGCCGGGTCTCGCCGACGGGGACGTGCTCCTCGTCACGTCGAAGATCGTCAGCAAGGCCGAGGGCCGGATCGTCGAGGCGAGCGACCGCGAGGCGGCCATCGACTCCGAGACCGTGCGGGTCGTGGCGCGGCGCGGGACCCTGCGCATCGTCGAGAACCGGCAGGGCCTGGTGATGGCCGCCGCCGGGGTCGACGCCTCCAACACGCCTGCGGGGACCGTGCTGTTGCTGCCCGAGGACGCCGACGCCTCGGCGCGTGCGGTGCGGGACGGACTGCGGGACGCCTTGGGCGTGAACGTCGGCGTCGTGGTCACGGACACCTTCGGGCGCCCTTGGCGGAACGGCCTGACCGATGTGGCCATCGGGGCGGCGGGTGTGCGGGTCCTGGAGGATCTGCGGGGCGGCGTCGACGCGTACGGCAATCCGCTGAGCGCGACGGTCGTGGCCACCGCGGACGAGCTGGCCGCCGCCGGGGATCTGGTCAAGGGGAAGGCCGGGGGGCTGCCGGTCGCTGTGGTGCGTGGGCTTTCGCATGTGGTGGCTGAGGCCGGTGAGACCGTCGAGGGGGCTCGCGCCATGGTGCGCTCCTCGCGTGACGACATGTTCCGGCTCGGGACGTCCGAGGCCGTGCGGGAAGCGGTGACGCAGCGGCGGACCGTGCGGGAGTTCACCGACGAGCCGGTGGACCCCGGGGCCGTGCGGCGGGCCGTGGCGGCCGCGGTGACCGCGCCCGCGCCGCATCACACGACGCCGTGGCGCTTCGTCCTGCTGGAGTCCGAGGAGTCGCGGGTGCGGCTGCTCGACGCGATGCGGGACGCGTGGGTCCTCGACCTGGAGCGGGACGGGAAGTCCGCGGAATCCATCGCCAAGCGGGTGCGGCGAGGAGATGTGCTGCGCAAGGCGCCCTATCTGGTGGTGCCTTGTCTGGTGATGGACGGCTCCCATACGTACGGGGACGCTCGGCGGGACGCCGCTGAGCGGGAGATGTTCGTGGTCGCGGCCGGGGCCGGGGTGCAGAACTTCCTTGTCGCGCTCGCCGGGGAGCGGCTCGGGTCCGCGTGGGTCTCGTCGACGATGTTCTGCCGGGATGTCGTACGGGACGTTCTCGGGCTTCCGCAGTCGTGGGACCCGATGGGGGCGGTGGCCGTCGGGCACGGGGCGGTCGCGCCTGGCGCTCGGGGGGCGCGGGATGGGGGGGACTTCGTGGTCGTGCGGTGAGTTGTCTCGCCCCTGGGCGTTGGGCCGGGGGGTGCGTTTGGGCTCGGGGTCTTGATGCGGCTGCCGGTCCGTTGTGGTTGCTCGCGCCGTTCCTCGCGCCCCTTACCGGGCCGCTGCGGGTTTGTGGGGGCTTGTCGCGCCGTTCCTCGCGCCCCTTACGGGGCCGCTGCGGGTCCTCGTGGTTGCTCGCGCCGTTCCTCGCGCCCCTTACCGGGCCGCTGCGGGTTTGTGGGGGCTTGTCGCGCCGTTCCCCGCGCCCCTTACCGGGCCGCTGCCGGCCCGTTGTGGTTGCTCGCGCCGTTCCTTGCGCCCCTTGCGGGGGCGCTGTCCGTCCGTTCTGGGTGCTCCGCTGGTGGGCTACAGCAGGGCGATGTCCGTTTTGGGCATCTTTGGTTTTCTGCGGGGTGGGGTGTGGCCGCTCAGGAGGATCAGGCGGGCCGCCCTGTGGCGTTGGCCCTCGTAGGGGGCCAGGAGGCGCAGCATCTCCTCGTCGTCCGCCGTGCGGTTGTCCGCCAGCGCGTAGCCGATGATCCCCGGCAGGTGGAGGTCGCCCACCGTGACCGCGTCCGGGGCGCCGTTGCTGCGCTGGATCGTCTCCGCCGACGTCCACGGGCCGATGCCCGGGATCAGTTCCAGGCGGGCCTGGGCCTTGAGCGGAGGCATCTTCGCCGCCTCCTCCAGGCGTGCGGCCACTCGCGCCGCTCGCAGGATCGTCGACGCGCGCTTGTTGTCCACGCCTGCCTTGTGCCACTCCCAGGACGGGATCAGGGTCCAGGTCCTCGGATCCGGCATGACGTGCATGCGGAGCTGGGCGGGGACCGGGCCGGGAGCCGGTACGCCGTACTTGCGGACCAGGAGGCGCCACGCGCGGTACGCCTCGTCCGTCGTGACCTTCTGTTCCAGGATCGACGGGATCAGGGACTCCAGGACCAGGCCCGTGCGGATCAGGCGGAGGCCGGGCCTGCGGTGCGCTGTCGCCGCCAGGAGGCGGTGGCGGGGGGTGAAGTCCTCCGGGGTGTCCGACGCGCCGAGGAGCTGCGGGAGTTGGTCCAGGAGCCAGGTGGCGCCCTCGCCCCACGCTTCCGCCTCCACCGTGCCGCCGCGCGTGGCGACCCTGAGCGTGCCGGGGCCCTCCGGAGTCCGGCTCGCGCGCCAGGCCGAGCCGTCGGGGGTCACGCGGAAGGTGGGGTCCGCGGGCCCCCTGCGCAGGGGGCCCACCGTCAGACCCAGGTTCAGGGGGTAGGGCGGGGTCCAGGTGCGGGTTCTGGCGGCCTGGCGGGGCGTGCTGCCGCGGCCCGTGCCCTGGGGGATCGCCGTTTCGCCGCCGCGCACCGTGGTGCGGGTGGGGGTGGTGCGGGGGGCGAAACGGGATGACATCTGTACGAGGGTAGGGGCTTTTTTCGGCCCTCGATCCCGCACTCTCCCGACTGTGACACTTTGCGGCTCCGCCGCGAGCCGCCGGCGCAGGCCTTGGCCGCCGGCATCACCGACTCCGCCGAGTCCGCCCTCGAACGCCGGACCGGCCGAGAATCACTGGTCCGACGAGAACCGCACCGCCCTCGCCGGCAGCACGGCCCCGCACCACACCCGTACGCCGTCGCGCAGTTCGTTGTCGGCGCCGACGTCCGCGCCGTCGCCGATCACCGCGCCCGCGAGGACCGTGCGTGCGCCCACCCTCGCGCCCGCGCCGATCAGTGAGTCCGTGACGACCGCGTTCGGTTCGATGACCGCGCCCGCGAGGACCGTGCTGCCGTCCACGCGTGCGCCCTCGCCGATCACCGCGTGCTCGCCGACCACCGTGCCGCCGGTGAGCTTCGCGTCCGGGGCGACCGTGGCGGTGGGCAGGACCAGGCGGTCGCCGCAGCGGCCCGGGATCGCCGGGGACGGGGCGCGGCCGAGCACCAGGTCGGCGGAGCCGCGTACGAAGGCCTGGGGCGTGCCCAGGTCCAGCCAGTACGTCGAGTCGACCATGCCTTGGAGGTGGGCCCCGGAGGCGAGCAGATCGGGGAACGTCTCGCGTTCGACCGACACCGGGCGGCCCGCCGGGATCGTGTCGATGACCGAGCGGCGGAAGACGTACGCCCCCGCGTTGATCTGGTCGGTGACGATCTCCTCGGGCGTCTGCGGCTTCTCCAGGAAGGCCTGCACCCTGCCCGTCGCGTCGGTCGGCACGAGGCCGTACGCGCGGGGGTCGTCGACCTTCGTGAGGTGCAGGGAGACATCTGCTCCCGACTCCTCGTGGGTCGCGACCAGGGCACGGATGTCCAGGCCCGTGAGGATGTCGCCGTTGAAGATCAGGACCGGCTCGTCGGGCCCTGAGCGCAGGCGCGATGCCACGTTGCGGATCGCGCCGCCCGTGCCGAGGGGCTCGGTCTCCGTGACGTACTCGATGTGGAGGCCGAGGGCCGAGCCGTCCCCGAAGTACGGCTCGAAGACCTCGGCGAGGTAGGAGGTCGCCAGGACGATGTGGTCCACGCCCGCCGCGCGGGCCCGCGCCAGCTGATGGGTGAGGAACGGGACGCCCGCCGCCGGAACCATCGGCTTGGGTGTGTGCACCGTGAGCGGACGAAGCCGGGTGCCCTTGCCGCCGACCAGGAGGATCGCTTCTGTCACCTGTCGTCTCTGCTTCCTGCTGGGGCCGGCCGAACTTGAGTCGCGGCCGGCCAGTGTATGCAGATGGCTTTGCAGATAGTGCAGTGCGCTGTGCGGGTCGTGCGCTGTGCGGGTCGTGCGGTGTGCGGGTCGTGCGGTGTGCTTCGTGGTACGGGAGCGGTCTCAGCGGCCCTGGTAGCGGGCCGAGTCGGCACGGGCCTTGCCCAGCTTCTGGTACAGGCGACTACCGGGGCATTCCGTGGCGAAACCGTCACGGTGCCCGGAGATCACATGGAGCCGGACGTTGCGGCCTTTCTTGTAGAGGTTCCCTCCCCCGGACCTCAGGTATGTCTTTCCACGCGGGTTCGCGCCGTACAGGCCGAGCTTCCACGCGGTCAGCCGGGCGATGGCCTTCACGGAGGCCGCGGGCGGGCTGGAGGACCCGAAGCTACCGAGGACGGCGATGCCCATGCTGTTGCTGTTGAAACCGCGAGTGTGGGCCCCGAGGACGGGCTTGGCCACACCTCCGGCACGTCCTTCGTAGATGTTTCCGCACTTGTCGACCGCGAAGTTGTAGCCGATGTCACGCCAGCCGCTGCTCTTGACGTGGTAGCGGTAGATGCTCCGCAGCAGGGAGCTCGCCTGCGAGCAGCGGTAGTTGTTGCCGGACGCGCTGTGGTGCACGAAGGCGGCCTTCACGGTCTTCGTGTACGCGAAATTCCTCTCGCGGATCTTTTCGTTCGCGCCCCAGCCCTTGCGCGTGATGATCCGCGGTCGCGGCCCCACGTAGGGCTTGCCCTTCCCCGCAGCCTCGTCCGCGCGGCCGGGGGCGGCGATGAGGGCGGCCTCCGTCTCCTTCTTGCCGAGCTCCGGGATGACGGCGGCGCCGAGCGGGGCGAGGTCCGCGTTGACCGCGGACGCGGCGGCGGCCTCGGCGGTCAGGGCCGGGGAGCGGGGGCCTTCGGGCGTCGTGCCCTGCGGGGGCGGCTCGGCGCCCGGGTCGACGAGTTCGAGACGCAGGCCCCTCGGCAGGGCCTGCCCCGCGGAGGGCTGTGCGGCGCCGCGGTGCTGTTCCGCCTCACCCCGCACGCGGATCTCCACCCCGTCCGAGTCGCCGACCCACAGCGGTGCGGTGGAGCCGCGGACCCGGCCCGATACCCGCTCCGGATCGTCCGGATCGGCGGCGTGTTCGTGGTTGTGTGTCTCCACGGGCTGCCAGCCGGACCAGACGCCGGTGCCGCTCGCCCGGGTGCGGACCTGGACGCTGCCGTGCAGTTCGTCGTCCGGGTCGTCCCAGACGACGCCTACCAGGGAGAAGGGGCGGACCTCCCGCTGGAGCAGGCCCTGTTCGCCGGCCGCGCCGCCTGCCGAGCGGTCGGAGCCGAGTGGGACGAGCGGGAGTGACTGGGTAGTGCCCGGCACCGATTCCGCGGAGGGCACGGCGGGTGACTGAGCGGCCGGGGCCGCGGCACGGGCGCCGGACGACGGCAGGGTCAGGGGAAGGGCCAGGGCGACCGCGCACGTGACCCCGATCGAGGAAGCTAGAAATCCACGCATACGACTGATAGTTGGCACAGACGGACAAATATGTCCATTGGGGAATTGACGGCCCGTCGACTGCTGTCCGCCGAACCGGTGGCCGCCGCTCCACCGCCACGCCCGGGGCGACGCGGCACGCGCGTACCCTTGCGCCCGTGAACGCCACCGACCGCACCCCTGCCGACCTGCTGCGATCCGCGCTCGCCGCGGACCCGGGCCGCCCCCTCATCACCTTCTACGACGACGCCACGGGCGAGCGCGTCGAATTGTCCGTGGCCACCTTCGCCAATTGGGTGGCCAAGACCGCCAATCTGCTCCAGGACGACCTCGCCGCCCAGCCCGGCGACCGGCTCGCGCTGCTGCTGCCCGCGCACTGGCAGACGGCGGTCTGGCTGCTCGCCTGCTCGTCCGTCGGCGTCGTCGCCGACGTGGGCGGCGACCCCGCGGGCGCCGACCTCGTCGTCAGCGGCCCCGACTCGCTGGACGCGGCGCGGGCCTGCTCCGGGGAGCGGGTCGCGCTCGCGCTCCGGCCGCTCGGCGGGCGCTTCCCGCAGACCCCCGAGGGCTTCGTGGACTACGCGGTCGAGGTACCGAGCCAGGGCGACCGCTTCACGCCGTACGCGCCCGTGGACCCGGACGAGCCCGCCGTCGCCGTCGGCGGGGCCGGTGAGCTGACGGGCGCGGAGCTGGTGGAGCGGGCTCGCGCCGACGCGGCCGCGCTGGGGCTCGCGCCCGGCTCGCGGCTCCTGTCGGGGCTGTCGTACGACACCTGGGAGGGCGTCAGCTCCGGTCTGTACGCCCCGCTCGCGGCGGGCGGCTCCGTGGTGCTCTGCCGCCACCTCGACCAGCTCGCCGACGCGGGTCTGGCGAAGCGGATCGAGGACGAGCGGGTCACGGCCACCGCCAAGTGACCCACCCCGCGCCGGCCGCGCCCTCCCCTCCCCCGTTCGGCCCACGGGCGCCCCTGGCCCGCAGGCCACCGGCGTCACGCCGGTCCATGGTCGTAGGAGCGCACCATGCACCGACGTCGCGATGAGGGGTGGCCGTACACGTGTCCGACACCGCAGGCATGCCCGCCGGACCGGAGCGCCCGGACGCGGACGGCGGTCGGCCTGACCCGCCGGCCACGTACGCGCCCGGCACGGGCTCCAGCCCCACGGGTGAGGGCATTGCCCGGCGCAGGCGGCGCTGGCTGCGCTGGACGGCCATGGGCGCCGCCGGTCTTGTCCTGGTGGCCGGGGGTGTGGGCTGGGCGGCCTACAACAAGCTCGACGGCAACATCACCAAGGACACCGACGCCGCGGCGGAGCTGGCACGTTACGAGAAGGAGCGCCCGACGCCGCTGGCGCACGGCGCGCAGAACGTCCTGCTGATCGGCTCCGACACCCGGGCGGGGCGGGGCAACAAGAAGTACGGCCGGGACCGGGGCACCCAGCGTTCGGACACCACGATCCTGCTGCACCTCGCGGCCGACCGGCAGAGCGCGACCGCGGTCTCGATCCCGCGGGACGTGATGGTGGACCTGCCCAGCTGCCGCATGGCCGACGGCTCTCGGACACGGGCCCAATTCGCCCAGTTCAACTGGGCGTTCCAGTTCGGCGGGACGGCCTGCACCATTCGTACGGTCGAGAAGATGACGAAGATCCGCGTCGACCACCACATGGTCGTCGACTTCGCCGGGTTCAAGGACATGGTCGAGGCGGTCGACGGCGTACGGGTCTGCCTGCGGGAGCCGATCAACGACAAGGCCGCACATCTGAAGCTCCCCGCGGGCCGGCACACCCTCGACGGCGAGCAGGCGCTCGGTTACGTGCGGGCCCGCAAGAGCATCGGAGACGGCAGCGACACCGACCGGATGGACCGCCAGCAGCAGTTTCTCGCGGCGCTCGTCAACAAGGTGCAGAGCAATGACGTCCTGCTCAATCCGGCGAAGCTCTATCCGGTTCTCGACGCGGCGACTTCCTCGCTGACGACGGACCCGGCTCTCGCGAGTTTGCGTGGTTTGTACGAACTGGTGCGCGGCATGCGCAACATCCCCACAGAACAGGTGCAGTTCCTCACGGTGCCCCGGCGGTCGTATGTCTACGACGCCAATCGGGATGAACTCGTCGAGCCCGCGGCGGACGAACTCTTCACGCGACTCCGAACGGACGCACCCCTCCAAGTGACACGCGAGGAGCCCGGACCGGACCCCCGCGGCGAGCAGGCGGCCGACCCTTCCCGCACGCCGAGCCCCGCCCCCACTTTCCGCGGCAACACGGCCGCCGGAACGACCTGCGAGTAAACACATCCTCAAGCGCAAGACCGCCCGCACAAAGAAATGGGGCGGATTGCCCAGTTGTAGGGGAGTGGAATTTGTCACCGGCGTCGTTCGACGCCGAACTGGGCGGATAGTGTGAGCGATCCGGTGCGCAGGGCCCTTCGCGGCCGCGCACCACTGGACGACAGACCGAGCGCCTTTCTTGAGGGGGGAATGGCGCCGCGTGGCCCCGACGGAGGACGCAGACAACCGTGGACGCGCAAGGCCGTGGGCGGGCGGAGAACATCGACCCCGCAGACCAGTGGGTACTCAACCCGAACACCGGCGATTACGAACTGCGACTGAGCCCTTCCACAGGGCAATCTCCAGTGCCTGGACCCCGCAGAGCACCGCGGTCCTCGCCCCGCCAGGGAACGCGCGGCCGCGATGGCCGACGCGACGAGCGCCGTGACGAGCAGCGCGATGTGCCGCCGCAGCGCAGGCGGCGGGCTCCGCAGCCGGAAGCGGCGGGCGGGCGGCGCAAGCAGAAGCCGAAGAAGTCCAAGAGCAAGAAGATCCTGATGTGGACGGGCGGCTCGCTCGCCCTCGTCCTGGTCGCGGTGGGTGCTACCGCGTACTTCTGGTACGAGCACCTCAACGACAACATCAACTCGATCGCGGACGACGGCGCGAGCACCGGCGGCTTCAGCAAGGACCGCGCCATCAACATCCTGGTGATGGGCACGGACAAGCGCAGCGGCGAGGGCAACGAGAAGTACGGCGACAAGGGGAGCGTCGGCCACGCCGACACGACGATCCTGCTGCACGTCTCGAAGGACCGCACGAACGCCACCGCGTTGAGCATCCCGCGCGACATGATCACGGACATTCCGGACTGCCCGACCACGATGAAGGACGGCAGCAAGAAGACGATCACCGGCACGAAGGGCGCTCGCTTCAACGAGAGCCTCGGGCAGAAAGACCGCACGCCGAGCTGCACCATGCGTACGGTCACGAAGATCACCGGGATCGTGCCGGACCACTTCATGGTGGCCGACTTCAACGCGGTCAAGACGCTCTCCAGCGCGGTCGGCGGCGTCGACGTCTGTCTGGCCAAGGACATCGACGACCCGGACTCGCATCTGAAGCTGCCCGCGGGCAAGCACACCATCGAGGGCGAGGACGCGCTGGCGTTCGTCCGTACGCGCCACTCCGTGGGGACCGGCGGCGACTTGAGCCGCATCGAGCTGCAACAGCAGTTCCTCAGCTCGCTGATGCGCAAGCTCAAGTCCAACGACACGCTGACCAGCCCGTCGAAGATGATAAAGCTGGCCGAAGCGGGCACCGAGGCGCTCACGGTCGACTCCACGATCGCGGACATCATGAAACTCCGTGACCTGGGCATGGAGCTCGGCAAGCTCGACATGAAGAACCTCAGCTTCGCGACCGTGCCCGTGGTCGACAACCCGGCGGAGAAGGTCCACACGACCGTCGTCGTGAACGAGGCCAAGGCCGACCCGCTGTTCGCCATGATGCGCGCGGACGAGTCGCTGACCGCGGTGAAGAAGAAGGAAAAGAAGGAGAAGGCAGCGGTCGCCGCCCGTCTCAAGGGCAAGAAGTCCGACGCCTCCGAGGTACGGGTCAACATCTACAACGGCAGCGGCAAGACCGGCGCCGCTCAGGCAACTCTCACGTACTTGCAGAACACTGAGGGCATGTCCAAAGCCAGCCAGCTCGGCAACGCGCCGTCCGTCCTCAAGAAGACGACGCTGGAGTACGCCCCCGACCAGGCCGATCAGGCCCGGCGGCTCGCCGACGTCATGGGGCTTTCCGGTTCCGCGATGAAGCCCGGCAAGAGCGAGAAGAACTCGCAGGGGCTCCCCGCCATCAAGCTGACGCTCGGCGGCGACTTCAAGGGGGCCGGAGTGCCGATCAGCACCCCGTCGAAGGCGCCGGAGGGCATTCAGAAGGTCGAAGCGGACAAGACTGTGTGCGCCAAGTGACCTGGGGCGGCCATTCTGCGTCTGACTGGGCGCAGGATGGCCGTATTTCGGGGTAGCGCGGGGAGGGGCAGGGGATGGGGAAAAGCAGCGTGCGTGGGGAGGGGGCGCGAGAACGCGCCCCGCACGCCAGTGATCATGGCCTGGAAGGAGGCCCGTCGCACGAGGGAGGGGAGCCCTCGGCGGACGGCGGGCACCGCAGGCGTGGCCGTGAGGGCGGCCGTGGGGGCGGCGGCCGGGCCCCGCGTCCGAGGCGTCGGATACTGCGCTGGTCGGCGACGATCCTGTCGGTGCTGATCCTCGGCACGGCCGGCGCCGGATATCTCTGGTACCAGCACCTGAACGACAACCTGGAGACCGACGACCTGACCCTCGGCGAGCACCGGGCCCCCGAGCCCACGCCGAACGCTGCGGGCCAGACCCCGCTGAACATCCTCCTGATCGGTTCGGACGCGCGGGACTCCAAGGAGAACCAGAAGCTCGGCGGCGCCAAGGAGACCTTCGGGGGCACCCCGCTCGCCGACGTCCAGATGCTGCTGCACCTGTCGGCCGACCGCACGAACATGTCGGTCATCAGCATGCCGCGCGACACGTTGCTGTCCATTCCCAAGTGCACCGATCCGGACGACGGGAAGGTCTACGAGGCGTCGACGCAGCGGACGATGACGAACCAGACGCTCGGCCGCGGCGGCCCCGGCTGCACGGTCGCCACCTGGGAGAAGCTCACCAACATCCACATCGACCACTTCATGGAGGTGGACTTCGCGGGTGTGGTCTCCATGGCCGACGCCATCGGCGGCGTACCGGTCTGTGTGGACGCCAACATCCACTCGCGCGACAGCCAGGGCCACGGCTCGGGCCTGAAGCTCAAGAAGGGCACCACGGCCGTCAAGGGCGAGCAGGCCCTGCAGTGGCTGCGCACCCGCTACGGCTTCGACGGCGGCACCGACATCAGCCGCGCCAAGGCCCAGCACATGTACATGAACTCACTCGTGCGCGAGCTGCGGAACAACGCCAATCTGAGCAGCCCGAACAAGCTGCGCAGGCTCGCCGAGACGGCCACCAGCGCGCTCAAGGTCGACGACGGCCTCGGCAGCGTGAAGAAGCTCTACGACCTCAGCAACGAGCTCAAGAAGGTCTCGCCGGAGCGGACGACGATGACGACCATGCCGTACGAGTACGTGGGCGCTCGCGTCATCCCCAAGCCGGGCGACGCCGAACAGCTCTTCCGCCTCGTGCGCGACGACATCTCACTGGACGGCAAGGGCAAGAAGAAGCCCGCCGGGGAGAAGGTCTCGGACGACCCGGCGGCCGAGGACGGCGAGATCGCCGTGCAGGTGCAGAACGGCACCCGCACGGATGTCGAGCCGCCGGTCACCGGCCGCGCGAACACGGTCACGCAGCTCCTCGCCGGGAAGGGCTTCACCAAGGCGGCGGCCGACACGACGACGGCTCTCACGCAGGACAAGACCGTCGTCAAGTTCCCGAGCGCCGAGCTGGAGGGCGACGCCCAGAGGATCGCCAAGTCCCTCGGCATGAAGCTGAGTTCGGTGAAGAAGTCGACGGACGTCTCCGGGGTCACCCTGGTCGTCGGCGCCGACTGGCGGGAGGGAAACGCACCTCCCAAGTCGAAGCAGAACGACAAGACGCCGGACTCGGCCGAGGCGCTCAACGGCTCGGACAAGAAGGCGTGCATGCACGTGGACCCGGCGTTCACCTGGAAGTGAGAAACGGACCCGGCCCACCACTGGGTGGGCCGGGTCCGTACGGCTGTGCTCGGTGCCGCCTCAGGCCTCGCTGAGTACCGCCGGACGCCGGGAGGCGATGACCCTCTTGGCGAGGGAGCGCGGGCTGGTCAGAAAGCCCCAGCCCCACGACATGTGCATGGTCGCGAGGGCCACCGGGATCTGGAGGCGCGCCTTCAGCGGCAGCCCCTTGCCCGCGGGAAGTGACCCGGCCGTGATCGCCGCGAGGTAGCCCGCGGGGACGACGAAGCCCCAGGGCGTGACCAGGGCGCCCACGACGACACCCGCCGCTATCGCGCAGACGGCAGTCGGCGGCGCGAGGTAACGCAGGTTGATGGAGCCCTCGTGGTACCGGGCGACGACGTGCCGCCAGCGGCCGTAGTCCTTGTACTGCTTGGCGAGGGCCTTCACGCTCGGCCGCGGGCGGTAGCGCACCTTCAGCTCGGGCGAGAACCAGATCAGGCCGCCCGCCTCGCGGATGCGGAAGTTCAGCTCCCAGTCCTGGGCGCGGATGAACTCCTCGTTGTAGCCGCCCTGCTGTTCGAGGGCTTCGCGGCGGAAGACGCCGAGGTAGACGGTCTCCGCCTGCTGGGCCTCACCGCCGGTGTGGAAGGCCGCGTTGCCCACGCCGATCTTCGACGTCATGGCGGCGGCGACCGCGTGCTCCCAGTCGTTCTCGCCCTCGGCGTGCATGATGCCGCCGACGTTCTGCGCGCCGGTCTCCTCAAGGAGGCGTACGGCGGTCGCGATGTAGCCGGGCGACAGGATGCCGTGGCCGTCCACACGCACCACGATCGGGTGGCTGGAGGCCTTGATGGCGGCGTTCAGGGCGGCGGGCGTGCGTCCCGTGGGGTTCGGGACGGTCTGCACCCTCGCGCGGTGGCCCGCGGTCTCGGCGACCAGTTCGGCGGCGATCTCGTCCGTGCGGTCCGTGGAGGGGCCAAGGGCGACGACGACCTCCATCTCACCGTCGTACTCCTGCTCGAGGATCGCGGAGACGGCAGCACGCAGATGCCGTTCCTCGTTGAGCACCGGCATGATCACGGATACGGCAGGAAGCTGCTCGTCAGGCGTCGCGTTCATCGGCGCCACGTTACCGCGAACGGGGGACACGGGCGCGCGCCGCCCGGCCTGCTGCCCCGGGTCGCAGATCGTATGGGCCTACGGTTCTCGCATCCCCAGGCCCCGCACGACTCCCTCCACCTACCCGTCCGGCCCAGGCCCGTCACCGCGGAGGTGTCCCCCCACGTGCCCACACCGCCCCGCCGCTACCCCACCCCGCCACCGCGTGGACAGCGTCCGCCTCGTGCGAGGCAGCCGGCGCAGCAGCCCGCGGGGCGACCGGTCAAGCAGCGCAGGCGACCGCGGTGGGTCAAGCGGGCGGCGACGGGGTTCTCCGTGACGGTGCTCGCGGCGGCCGGGATCGGGCACGGCGTCGTCACCAGTCTCGACACCGAGATCGCACGGGTGGACGCCTTCAAGGACATGAAGAACCGGCCCAAGGGGGGCAACGGCATGAACGTCCTGCTCGTCGGCACCGACGGCCGGGACAAGATCACCAAGGTGGAGAAGGACAAGTACCGCCTCGGCGGAGCTCCCTGTCACTGCACGGACACGGTCATGATCGTGCACATCTCGGAGGACCGGGACCGCGCCAGCGTCGTGAGCCTGCCCCGGGACAGCTACGCCGAGATGCCCGAGCACGTCGACCGGAACTCCGGTGACCGGCACAAGGCGCACCCGGTCAAGCTGAACGCGGCGTACGCGGAGGGCGGCCCCAACCTCACCGTGCGGACCGTCGAGCACATGACGAAGGTCAAGATCGACCACTATCTGGAGGTCGACTTCACCAGCTTCATGAAGACCGTGGACGTGCTCGGCGGCGTCGAGATCTGCACGTCGCGCCCGCTTCAGGACTCGTACACCGGGCTCAACCTGCCCGTCGGCACGCACCGGCTGAACGGCGGCGCGGCGCTGCAGTACGTCCGCACGCGGCACGTCGACGGCTCGTCGGACCTGGGGCGGATGAAGCGCCAGCAGCGGTTCCTCGCGGCACTGATCTCGAAGGCGACCAGCAGCGGGGTGCTGCTCAACCCGCTGAAGTTCCGGGACGTGTCCAGGACGCTGCTCGGCTCGGTCCGGGCCGACAAGGGCTTCGGCACGAACGAGATGCTCGCCCTGGGCAGAGCGATGCGCGGCTTCTCGCCGAAGTCGTCCGAGTTCACCACCGTGCCGCTGCGCAGCGAGGGCGTACAGGTGCCGGGCATCGGGTCGACGCTGAAGTGGGACCCGGTCAGGTCCGCGAAGCTCTTCCAGGCGCTGCGCGACGACCGTCCCCTCGCCGCGCACAACCTCGGGCGCAAGGCCATCGTCGACGTGTCACCGCAGCAGATCCGGGTGCAGGTCGACAACGCCGCGGGCGTGCCGGGCCTGGGCAAGCGGGTCGACAACGCTCTGCGGGCCACCGGCTTCCGGACGTCACGGGTCCCGGGCAATGTGCCCGGCATGCTGCTGAAGCGCACGATCGTCGCGTACGACCCGCGCTGGGACCGCTCGGCGAAGTCTCTGGCCACGGCCCTGCCCGGCTGCCAGATGCGGGCGGTGAGGGGGCAGGGCGCGACCCTGAAGGTGCTCGCGGGCCAGGACTTCAAGCAGGTCAGGCCGGTGGGGGCGGAGGACGCCTACCAGGGCGAGTTCGGCGCGGTGACCGGTGACCAGGTGGTGTGCCAGAAGAGCTGAGGGCCCGGCGGGCATGTACGGCGTCCGCGCCGCTGAGGGCCCGGCGGGCACGTGCGTCCGCGCTCAGTCGTCGAGGCCCTCCGCGGCGCGCGCCTGCCGCAGCTCCTTGATCGCCCGGCGCCGTGCGAGTCGGTGCGTACGCCGGATCTGCGCCTCCTGATAGCGGCGGCGGTCCCGCTCAGTCTCCGGAAGGACCGGCGGCACGCCCCGCGGCTTGCCGTCCGCGTCGACGGCGGCGAAGACGAGGTAGGCCGACCCGACCTGCTGGGCGGGCGTCGACTCGTTCCAGCGCTCGGCCAGGACCCGGACGCCGACCTCCATGGAGCTGCGTCCCGTCCAGTTCACCTGCGCTTTCACATGGACGAGGTCGCCGACCCGCACCGGCTCCAGGAAGACCATCTCGTCCATGGACGCGGTGACCGCGGGCCCGCCCGAGTGCCGTCCCGCGACCGCCCCCGCGGCGTCGTCCACCAGTTTCATGATCACACCGCCGTGCACCGTGCCGAGGAGGTTGGTGTCGTTGTGGGTCATGATGTGGCTGAGAGTCGTGCGGGACGCCGAAGTCGGCTTGCCCGGAATCTCCGATTCCGTGCCAGGGGCCAGGTCTGTCATGCGCTCCACCCTATGTCGGACGTATGTCGGGCCCGCGCCCGGCCGCTTTGCATCAGCTCTGCAACAGCCCTGAACCGAAATCCCGTCTGCCCTGTGAGGCACGTAGGCAGAGACGGCAGACTGGGCCACATGAGCGATTGGCCTGACGACCAGGGCAACGGCCGCGCGTACGGCCGTGGCAGCGGGAACACCCAGCCTGAGGGTGCCCGCGTGATGCGGCATGTCCAGCGCGGCGGCCCCGGCCGTCCGGGCCGACAGCAAGGGGGCGGTGTCCCGCAGCAGCACTCGTACGACGACGGCTCCGGCCAGCGGTACGGCGACGCGCGCGACGACATGTTCGAGCCCCGCAGCTCCCGCCAGGAGAGCTACGACAGCGGCTACAACACCGGTCAGGTCTACGGCTCCCCGAACGCCGGCGGTCAGGGCGGCGGCTACCGCCAGGGCGGCGAAGGCGACGACGGGTACGGCACCCCTGCTCCCCGTCCTGCCCCGAACTGGCGCCGACGCCTCAAGATCGGCTCGATCACCCTCGTCGTCGTGCTGCTCGCGGTCTCGATCGGCACGTACTTCTGGGCCGACTCCAAGCTCAAGCGCGAGGTCGACCTCTCCAAGGTCATCGAGCGCCCCGACGGCGGCGACGGCACGAACTACCTGATCGTCGGCTCCGACAGCCGCGAGGGCATGTCCGACCAGGACAAGAAGGATCTCCACACGGGCTCCGCCGCGGGCAAGCGCACGGACTCGATGATGATCCTGCACGTCGCGGACGACGGCGGAAACACGATGATCTCGCTGCCGCGCGACTCGAACGTGACGATCCCCTCCTTCAAGGGCGCCCAGTCCGGGAAGCTCTACCCGAACCAGGGCCGCCAGACGAAGCTCAACGCGGCGTACGCGGAAGACGGCCCCGAGCTGCTCGTCCGCACCGTCGAGTACAACACCGGCCTGAGGATCGACCACTACGCCGAGATCGGTTTCGGCGGCTTCGCCAAGATCGTGGACGCGGTCGGCGGCGTCGAGATGGACATCCCCAAGGGCTTCAAGGACGAGAAGTCCGGCGCCGACTTCGAGGCGGGCAAGCAGACCCTCGACGGCAAGCAGGCTCTGGCCTTCGTCCGTACGCGCTACGCCCTGCCGGGCAGCGACCTGGACCGTACGAAGAACCAGCAGAAGTTCCTCGCGGCCCTGGCCAACCAGGCGGCGACGCCGGGCACGGTCATGAACCCGTTCAAGCTGTACCCCACGATGGGCGCGGGCCTCGACACGCTGATCGTCGACAAGGACATGGGCCTGTTCGACGTGGCGTCCATGTTCTGGGCGATGAAGGGCGTCACCGGCGGCGACGGCAAGTCCATGAACATGCCGCTCGCGGGCTCGACCGGCGGCAACCTCCTGTGGGACAAGGCCAAGGTCAAGCAGATGGTGAACCAGCTGAACAACGACGAGAAGGTCACCGTCTCGGGCGGCTGAGCCGTCTGTCGCACACACCGAAGGGGCCCCGCCGGACGATCGGCGGGGCCCTTTCGCGTGCCGCCGCCACTGCCTCGTACCCCGAACGCTTCGCCCGCCGCGAAGCCGCGGCCTGCGCGTGTCACGGTGGACCGGACCCACCCCGAAGCCTGGAGCACAGTCATGGCAGACCTGCAGGCCGAACTCGACACCGCCGCCGAAGCCGGAGAGCTGGACCGGCCGTCCGCGCGGTCCCCCGAGCCCCCGCCCATATCCGAGCCCCCACCGGCGCACGAGGCCCTACCGGCGCACGAGGCCGCGCCCGGAACGAGGACCGGGCCAGAGCCGCGGAAGCGGCAGCTCGGCCCCGAACCACCCGCGCCGGACCCGCTCCGGCTCGCCCGCGCGCTGCTCGCCGCGCACCCCGTCGCCGACGGCTGCAGCGGACTGCCCTGGGCGCTGCGCGGACTGCGCTGGTACGACCTGGAGTTGGGCGACAGCGCCGTGGAGGCCGACGTGCCCCGGCTGCGGGCGGGCGGCGTGGGCGCACAGTTCTGGTCCGTACACGTGCCGGAGAGCGTCACCGGCGACCGCGTGCTCGGCGCGACCCTCGAACAGCTCGACCTCGCCAAGCACGTCATCGCCCGGTACTCCGAGGGGCTGCGCCTGGCCCACACCGCGTCCGAGGTGGCCGACGCCCGGCACTGCGGGCGCATCGCCGCCCTGATCGGCCCGGCGCGCGGCGAGGCGATCGGTGACTCGCTCGCCACGCTGCGCGCCCTGCACACCCTCGGCCTGTGCTCGCTCACGCTTTCCGGCACGTCATGGGCGGGCCCGGAGGGTCTTACGCCGTTCGGCGAGGAAGTGGTCCGCGAGCTCAACAGGCTCGGGGTGCTCGCCGAGCTGTCCGGCGCCTCCGAGGCCACGGCACGCCAGGTCCTCACCATCTCCAGGGCGCCGGCCTTGTTCACCCGCTCGGGGGCCCGCGCGCTGCGGGACGCCCCGGGGAACCTCCCGGACGACCTGCTCGCCGCGGTCGGCGCCGCCAAGGGCCTGTGTCTGGTGCCCCTGGCGGCCGAGCAGACGGGTTCCTCGATCAGCGAGGTCGCGGACCACCTCGACCACGTACGCCGCCTCGCGGGCCCGGAGTGCGTGGGCCTGTCGGGGACGTACGACACCTCGGCCCCGCACCCCGAGGGCCTGGCCGACACCTCGCGCTACCCGCATCTCGTCGCCGAGCTCATGGAGCGCGACTGGCCCGACGACGACCTCGCCCGCCTGACGTGGGGCAATGTCCAACGGGTGCTGCGTGGCGCGGACTTCGCGGCACGGGCGGCGCGGGAGCGGCTGCGGCAGCAGACGCAGGGGTGAGCTCAGTCCGCGTCGATCCGGCAGAGGCAGAAGGGATGCCCTGCCGGATCGGCGTAGACGCGGAAGTCGCGCTCGCCGTTGTCGTCGTCGATGTCGAGCGGCTTGGCGCCCAGGGCGATGACGCGTTCCTGGGCTCGCTCGACGTCCTGGACGGTCGGGCCCACGTCGATGTCGAGGTGGGCCTGCTGGGAGCCGGAGTCCACGTGTGGCCGCCAGTCGGGCGGGCGGTGGCCGGGGGCTTCCTGGAAGCAGAGGCGCAGACCGCCGGGGGCCTGGAGGGTGATCCAGTCGTCGTCCTCCTCGGCATCGCTCTCGATCTCACCGCCGATCAAGTGGCCGTAGAACTCGGCGAGTTGGTAGGGGTCCTGGCAGTCGAGCACGACGTTGCGCAGGCGTCCGACGGGTGCCATGGGCGTTCCTTTCTCCGTCTCCGGTCTCCGGTCTCCGCCAAGTGGAGGTGCGGCGGGCACGGGTTGGTTCAGCAGGCGCAGAGACAGAACGGGTGCCCAGCAGGGTCGGCGTACACGCGGAAGCTCCGCTCGCGGTCCTCGGCGTCCAGCGCGGTGGCGCCGAGCGCGAGCACCTCCTTCTCGACGGCGTCCAGCCGCGCCCGCTCCACGTCGAGGTCCAGATGGAACTGCTGCGAGTGCGTGGCTTCCGGCCACTGCGGCGGCACGTGGCCGGGGGCGGCCTGGAACGCGAGCGGTGTGCCGCCGTGACCTTCGAGGGTCACCCAGCCGTCCCCGTCGGACTTGGGGGTGCCGCCGAGTACGGCCGCGTAGAAGGTGGCGAGCGCGAGGGGGTCGGGACAGTCGAGTACGACGACGCCGAGTTTTGCGAGGGGCATGGCTTCTCCTCGGTTGGTTACCGGTAGGTGAGTTCTAGCAGTAACGGTTACTGCATACTCCCGCATTGGCGGTAACGTCGCAAGCATGAATGACAGAGCACCTGCTCCCGGGGGCCTCGCGCTGATCCAGGCGCTGGTGAACACCCTGGACCTGGAGTCGGGCGCGGACGCGCTGGAAACGGCGGAGGGGTGCGCGCCGTTCTGCCTCGCGCCGGGGGCGGAGGTGGCGGCGGCGCGAGAACTGCGGGAGTCGCTGCGGGTGGCGTGCCTCGCCCATGCGGGTCACGGGCCGCACGCGGTCGCGCCGCCGCTGGATCAACTCCTCTCGGCGGCGCCCCTGTTGGTACGGGTCGACGCGGAGGACGGCTCGGCCTCGCTCGCGCCGGCCGACCCCGCACCACTGGTGTCACGGGTGGCCGCGGCCATCGCGGAGGCGGTCGCGGCAGGAACCTGGACCCGCCTCAAGGCGTGCGAAGCCCCGGACTGCCACTGGGCGTACTACGACCGGAGCCCTGCCGGGCGGAGCCGGTGGTGTGACATGGGGGTGTGCGGGGCCCGCGCCAAGATGCGGGCGTACCGGGCACGGAAGGGCGCGGCCGGGAAGGGCTGACGCCCCCGGGCCGACGCCCGTCCGCCGCGCTGCCCCTCAGGCCGACGGCCGCCCCATCGCCCGGTAAGTCCAGCCCGCCGCGCGCCACACCGTGGGGTCCAGTGCGTTGCGGCCGTCCAGGATCAGGCGTTCCGCGGTCACCTCGCCCAGCGTCGCCGGGTCCAGCTCGCGGAACTCGCGCCACTCGGTCAGGTGCAGCACGACGTCCGCGCCCCGCACCGCCTCCACGGCCGAATCCGCGTACGCCAGCGTCGGGAAGAGGCGGGCCGCGTTCGCCATTCCCTTGGGGTCGTACACCGTGACCTGGCCGCCCTGGAGGTGGATCTGCCCGGCGACGTTCAGCGCGGGCGAGTCCCTGACGTCGTCCGAGTCCGGCTTGAACGTGGCGCCGAGGACCGCGACCCGCTTGCCCAGGAAGGACCCGCCGCCCAGCGCCTCGCGCGCCATCTCCACCATCTGCCCGCGCCGCCGCATGTTGATGGAGTCGATCTCACGGAGGAAGGTCAGGGCCTGGTCCGCCCCCAGCTCGCCCGCCCGCGCCATGAACGCCCGGATGTCCTTCGGCAGGCAGCCACCGCCGAACCCGATACCGGCCCGCAGGAACTTCTTGCCGATCCGGTCGTCGTACCCGAGCGCCTCGGCCAGCTTCACGACGTCACCGCCGGCGGCCTCGCACACCTCGGCCATCGCGTTGATGAACGAGATCTTCGTGGCGAGGAAGGAGTTGGCCGCGGTCTTCACGAGCTCGGAGGTCGGGAAGTCCGTCACGACGAAGGGTGAACCCTCGCCCACCGGACCCGCGTACACCTCGCGCAGGAGCTTCTCGGCGTGCGCGCTGCGTACGCCGACGACGATGCGGTCCGGGTGCAGCGTGTCCTTGACGGCCAAGCCCTCCCGCAGGAACTCCGGGTTCCAGGCCAGCTCGGCCTCCGCGCCCACCGGCGCGTTCGCGGCCAGCTCGCGCGCGAGGCGGTCCGCGGAGCCGACCGGCACGGTCGACTTGCCGACGACCAGCGCGGGGCGCGTCAGATGCGCGGCGAGCTGAGCGAAGGCGCTGTCGACGTAGCTCATGTCGCAGGCGTACTCGCCGTGCTTCTGCGGGGTGTTCACGCAGACGAAGTGGACGTCGCCGAAGGCCGCGACCTCGGCGAAGTCCATGGTGAAGCGCAGCCGCCCGCTGGAGCCCTCGATCCCGGCGACGTGCTTGCGCAGCAGTTCCTCCAGGCCGGGCTCGTACATCGGGACCTCGCCCCGCTGCAGCATCTCGATCTTCTCGGGCACGACGTCGAGGCCGAGCACCTCGAAACCGAGCTCGGCCATGGCCGCGGCGTGCGTCGCACCGAGGTAGCCGGTGCCGATCACAGTGATCTTGAGGGCCATGCGGTGCTCCAGGGGTCTACGGCCGTCAGTGCGGTGCCCGAGCATAGTCGGGCCCTTGACCGGGAACATTTCCGCCATCGCGGTCGGCTGCACCGAGGGCCCGCCGGAGGGCTCGCCACCCGCTGTCGGCAAGCTCACGTATCCCTCGCCGGTGCCGCCCTCTAAAATTCGGGTTACTTAACGGTAATTAGCATCCTTGGAGCGTGAGAGACCTTGGCCGGATCGGCTGATTTCGACCTGTACCGCCCGTCCGAGGAGCACGACATGCTCCGCGACGCGATCCGTTCGCTCTCCGAGGCGAAGATCGCGCCCTTCGCCGCCGCGGTGGACGAGGAGGCCCGCTTCCCGCAGGAGGCGCTCGACGCCCTCGTCTCCTCCGACCTGCACGCCGTGCACGTACCGGAGAACTACGGCGGCACGGGCGCCGACGCGCTCGCCACGGTCATCGTGATCGAGGAGGTGGCGCGTGTCTGTGCCTCGTCCTCCCTCATCCCGGCCGTGAACAAGCTGGGCTCCCTCCCCGTGATCCTCTCCGGGTCCGAGGAGCTGAAGAAGAAGTACATGACGCCGCTCGCCAAGGGCGAGGGCATGTTCTCGTACTGCCTCTCCGAGCCGGACGCCGGTTCGGACGCGGCGGGCATGAAGACGAAGGCCGTCCGCGACGGGGACTCCTGGGTCCTCAACGGCGTGAAGCGCTGGATCACGAACGCGGGCGTCTCCGAGTACTACACGGTGATGGCCGTGACCGACCCGACCAAGCGCTCGAAGGGCATCTCCGCCTTCGTCGTCGAGAAGTCGGACGAAGGCGTCTCCTTCGGCGCCCCGGAGAGGAAGCTCGGCATCAAGGGTTCGCCGACCCGCGAGGTCTACTTCGACAACGTTCGCATCCCCGCGGACCGCATGATCGGCGAGGAGGGCACGGGCTTCGCCACCGCGATGAAGACCCTGGACCACACCCGCATCACGATCGCGGCCCAGGCGCTCGGCATCGCGCAGGGCGCCCTCGACTACGCCAAGGGATACGTCCAGGAGCGCAAGCAGTTCGGGAAGCCGATCGGCGACTTCCAGGGCGTGCAGTTCATGCTCGCGGACATGGCCATGAAGATCGAGGCCGCGCGGCAGCTCACGTACGCCGCCGCGGCCAAGTCGGAGCGCGGCGACGCGGACCTCACCTTCCAGGGCGCGGCCGCCAAGTGCTTCGCCTCGGACGTCGCCATGGAGGTGACCACGGACGCCGTCCAGCTCCTCGGCGGCTACGGCTACACCCGTGACTACCCGGTCGAGCGGATGATGCGCGACGCGAAGATCACGCAGATTTATGAAGGCACGAACCAGGTCCAGCGGATCGTGATGGCCCGCAACCTGCCGTAGCCCGGAGCCGTATCCCGGGGCCATTTCCCGGAGCAGTAGCCCGGAGCAGTAGCCCGGAGCAGTACGCGTCGCCCTCTCCCTGACACAGGGAGAGGGCGTTCGCGTTTCCCGGGGCGGCGGGGGTGCTCAGCCCTTGGGCGGGCCGAGGACCGGCGGGCTGCCCCACGGGAGTTCCAGTGCCGCCCGCAGCGCGCGCACCGTCTGCTCGCCGATCCGGTCGGCCAGCTCCTGCTCGACGCGGCGCAGGACCCCTTCCGCCCTGCGGTGCGTGCGCTCACCCTCCGCGGTGCGCCGGATGAGCCGCTGCCGGCCCGACGAAGGGTCGGGGACCTGCTCCAGGAGGCCCGCCGCGACCAGGCCGTGCACCGCCTGGTGGGCGGTCTGCCGGGTGACGCCCATTCGGCGGGCCAGCTCGGAGACCGTCGTGCCTTCCTGGTCGAGTACGGCGAAGAGGCCCGCCTGGGTCGGCGAGACATGGATCTCCCCCGCCTCCTCCAGGGTCGCGAGGAGCGCGTCCTCGAACCAGCGCCGGGCGTCGCCGAGGAGGTGGGGGAGGTTACGGGCGGTGGCGTGCATGTCGAAAAGTTTATGGGTTCGAGGGTGGTCCCTTGCCTGCGTCGGACTCATTATGTCAGGCTACCTGACGTTCCCTGTTTCCCAGCCATCCCCGGGAGAGCCCCCATGACCATCGAGTACGCCACCCGCCACCGACGCTCCTCACGCATCCCCGCCGAGCCCGGCAAGCCCTACGTCATCGAGAAGGGCGAGGGCGACCGCGCCCATCTGTTCGGCGACCTGATCACCATCTACGCGGGCGGCGAGCAGACCGAGAACGGCTTCAACTTCTTCACCGTCGAGGGCCCCAGGGGCAACGTCATCCCGGCCCACCTGCACCCCGACACGTACGAGGTCTTCTACGTCACCCAGGGCGCCGTCCGTCTCTTCGTCGAGGACCTGGAGGGCGAGCAGATGGAGAAGCTCCTGACCCCCGGCGACTTCGGCTTCGTGCCCAAGAACTGTCCGCACGCCTACCGCATGGAGCGCCACCACAGCCAGGTCGTCGGTGTCGCCGCGGGGCCGGGCGGCACCTTCGAGCGCTTCTTCGAGAACCTCGGGGCGCCCGCCGACGCGCTCGGCCTGCCGCGCGAGCCCGTCATACCCACGCCCGACAAGTTCGCCACCGTCCCCGAGCAGTACGACGTGCGCTTCCTGCCCGAGCACCAGTGGCTCACCCGGTGAGCGACGCCGTGCGGGCCCTGATCGCCGCGCCCCACCCGGACGTCGCACCGCTGCCGGCCGCGGACCCGCGGCTCCTTCGCGGCGTCCCGTACGCCGAGGTCGAGGGCGGCCGGCCGCTGGAGCTCGACCTCTGGCTGCCGGACACCGGGAGCCGGCCCGCGCCTCTCGTGCTCTTCGTGCACGGCGGCGCATGGCGGCGGGGACGCCGTGACGACATGGGGATGCGGATCCGGCACTGGGTCCCGGGCCCCTTCGCGCGCCTCGCGGCAGCGGGCTTCGCGGTGGCCTGCGCCGACTACCGGCTCAGCGGCGAGGCCACCTTCCCCGCCCCGCTCGACGACCTGCGGGCCGCGCTGCGCTGGCTTGAGCTGCGAGCGCCGGAGCTCGGCGTCGACACCGCACGGACCGTGGTGTGGGGCGAGTCCGCGGGCGGGCACCTGGCCTCGCTCCTGGCGCTCGACCCGGCGGTCCCGGCCTCCGGAGCCGTGATCTGGTACGCCCCGAGCGACCTCACCGTCCCCTGCGGCCCGTTCGACCCCCGCAGCGCCACCACACCGGAGGCCCTGCTGCTCGGCGCGGCCCCCGCGAACGTGCCCGAGCGTGCCAGGGCGGCCAGCCCCGTCGCCCGGGTCCACCGCGACGCCCCGCCCTTCCTCGTGGTCCACGGCGAACAGGACACGATGATCCCGGTGGCGCACGGTGAGGCGCTCGCCGCACGGCTGCGGGACGCGGACGTGCCGGTGGAGCTGCGCACGGTGCCGGGCGCCGACCACGGCTGGTACGGAGCGTCCGACGAGGCGGTGGAAGAGATCTTCGCCCACTCGCTGCGTTTCGCGCGGGAGCGCGTGGGCCCCTGACCTGTGGCCCGGGGCCCGGGGACACGCGAAGGGCGGGGGCGGCCGATCGGCCCTGCCACTGGTCACACCCCCTGCCCGGCTGTCCCGTCCCAGTTGGCCACGATCACCAATACCCGCACAGG
>NZ_JBFALJ010000044.1:0-37755 GCF_040660195.1 Streptomyces sp. NPDC050147
AGTGCGGGCAGCAGGAGCGGCACTCCGTATCTGCGCACGGGTGACCTCGTGCGGCGGGCCCCCTCTGACGTGTCCGGTGAAGACCTACTTCTTGAAGCCGTAGTCCATCAGCTTCTTCGCGTCCTTCGTGCGGTTGGTCGACGAGGTCGAGGTGAGGACCGTGCCGATGACCGTCTTGCCGTTGCGCGTCGCGGCGAAGACCAGGCAGTACTTGGCCTGCGGGCCCGAGCCGGTCTTCACGCCGATGGCGCCGCTGTAGCTGCTGAGCAGGTTGTTCGTGTTCGACCACGACATGTAGCGGTAGCCGCCGCTCTTCGTGGTGACCTTCTGCTTCGTCGACTTCGTCTTCACGACCGTACGGAACGTGGAGCTCTTCATCGCGCTGCTGGCGAGCTTCGTCAGGTCGCGGGGCGTGGAGTAGTTGCTCCCGCTGCCGATGCCGTCGAAGGAGTCGAAGTGGGTGTTGGTCAGGCCGAGGGTCCTGGCCTGGGCGTTCATCTTGCCGATGAACGACTTCACGCGGGCCGAGCGGGTGGAGCCCTTGCCGAACTTGTCCGCGAGCGCGTACGCCGCGTCGCAGCCGGACGGCAGCATCAAGCCGTACAGGAGCTGGCGGACGGTGACCTTGTCGCCGACGATCAGGCGGGCGGACGAGGCGGTGTTCCTGACGATGTAGTCGCTGTAGGCCTTTTCGATCTTGACCTTGGAGTTGAGGTTCAGGTTGGGCTGCGAGAGCACCACCTTCGCCGTCATGATCTTGGTGGTCGAACCGGTCGAACGGCGGGTGTCCGCCGACTTGGTGAAGAGCGTCTTGCCCGTGCCGTTGTTCATGACGTAGCCGCCCTTGGCGGCGATCGACGGCTTCGGCAGTGCGGCCGCCTGGGCCGGGGTCGTGAGGGCTCCGCCCGCGAGTACCGCACCCGCGGTGACGATAACGGCCGACGTGCGGCGAATGACCTTAATGGGGGTGTTCAAGGTGAATGCTCCAAATGCCCCTGGAATGCGGCCACATGAGGGTGCCGCTCGATGGTGAGACACACGAGAGGGGCAAATGGATGCATGTCCGTGAGGGTGATTGTGGGTGATGTCCGGATCGTGGAATGTGCGGCCTCATGGGTACGTGTTGTATCTATGCTGTGCGCATGCCTGTCGCACCTGCCTCGCCCCCCTCCCGAGCCCCTGCGCAAGCCTTGAAGCAGCCACCCGCCGCGGAGCGTGTGTACGCGCACGTCAAGCAGGGCGTGCTCGACCGCCGGTACGAGGGTGGCACGCTGCTCACCGAGGGCGAGCTCGCCGAGGCCGTCGGAGTGTCCCGCACCCCGGTGCGCGAGGCCCTCCTGAAGCTGGAGGTGGAGGGGCTCCTGCGGCTCTACCCCAAGAAGGGCGCGCTGGTCCTGCCGGTGTCCGCGCAGGAGATCGCCGATGTCGTCGAGACGCGGCTCCTGGTGGAGACGCACTCGGTGCGCAAGGCGGTGCCCGCGTCCGCGGCGCTGATCGCCCGCCTCGAGGAGCTGCTGCGCCGGCAGCGGGAGCAGGCCGCCGCCGGGGACTTCTCCGCTGCTGCCGTGACCGACCGGTGTTTCCACGCCGAGATCGTACGCAGTGGCGGCAACGAAATCCTGGCCCGCCTGTACGACCAGCTCCGTGACCGGCAGCTGCGGATGGGCGTCGCGGTGATGCACTCCCATCCGGACCGGATCGCCAAGACGCTGGCCGAGCACGAGGAGATCCTGAACGCCCTGACGGCCGGCGACGCGGAGGCGGCCGAGGCGGTCGTCACCCGGCACGTCGGCTGGTTCCAGAACCTCGCGCGAGGCGATGTCCGATGAGCGCCGCCTCCGCCCCCGTCTCCCTCCCCGGCGATCCCCCCGGCGGCAAGAAGGCCGTGGTCGTCTGGGGCATCGGCGTCGCCGTCTACTTCGTCGCCGTCATCTTCCGGACCTCCCTCGGCGTCGCCGGTCTCGACGCCGCCGACCGGTTCCACGTCAACGCCTCCGCGCTCTCGACCTTCTCGATACTCCAGCTGCTCGTCTACGCGGGCATGCAGATACCGGTCGGCCTGATGGTCGACCGGCTCGGCACCAAGCGCGTGCTGACCATCGGAGTCGTGCTCTTCACCCTCGGACAGCTCGGCTTCGCCCTGTCCCCCTCGTACGGCATGGCGCTCGCGTCCCGCGCGCTGCTCGGCTGCGGTGACGCACTGACCTTCATCAGCGTGCTGCGTCTTGGCACCCGCTGGTTCCCGGCCCGACGCGGCCCCATGGTCGCCCAGCTCGCCGGCCTCGTCGGCATGGCGGGCAACCTCGTCTCCACCCTCGTCCTCGCCCGGCTCCTGCACTCCGTCGGCTGGACCGCGGCCTTCGCGGGCAGCGCGCTGTGCGGCGTCGTCGTCCTCGTACTGATGACGCTGTTCCTCAAGGACCACCCCGAGGGCCACGCCCCGGAGCCGGTGCGGCACACCGGTGGGGCCTTCGTGCGCAAGCAGATCGCCCTGAGCTGGCGCGAGCCCGGCACCCGGCTCGGCCTGTGGGTGCACTTCACCACGCAGTTCCCCGCGATGGTGTTCCTGCTCCTGTGGGGGCTGCCGTTCCTCGTCGAGGCGCAGGGGCTGACGCGCGGGACAGCCGGGGCGCTGCTCACCCTCGTCGTGCTGTCCAACATGGTGATCGGCCTGGTCTACGGCCAGATCGTCGCCCGGCACCACGCGGCCCGCACGCCACTGGCCATCGGCACCGTCGCGACGACCGCCGTGATGTGGGCGACCACCATCCACTACCCCGGCGACCACGCCCCGATGGGGCTGCTCATCGCGCTGTGCGCCGTGCTCGGCGCCTGCGGCCCCGCGTCCATGATCGGCTTCGACTTCGCGCGGCCCGCGAACCCGCCGGAGCGGCAGGGCACGGCGTCCGGCATCGTGAACATGGGCGGCTTCGTCGCCTCCATGACGACGCTGCTCGCCATCGGCGTGCTCCTGGACGCGACCGGCGACAACTACCGGATCGCCTTCTCCGCCGTCTTCGTCCTGGAGGCGGTCGGCCTCAGTCAGATCCTGCGGCTGCGGACGCGCGCGGTGCGCCGGGAGAAGGAGCGTCTTGTCGCCAGCCGCGTCGAGGCCGTGCACGTACCCGTCTGACCGAACGTACCCGTCTCGTCCGACCGAACGTACCCGTCCGACCGGTGGTCGCGTGGGGCTACGGCGTGACCGCGAACCCCCGCAGGATCGCCTCGCCCAGGCCGTGATCCCCCTCGATCTTGATCCGGTCGGCGACCGAGGCGTACGAGACGCGACCGCACGCCAGGCGGAAGTAGGTTTCCCAGTCCAGGCTCAGCGTGGCGAGCGGGCCGAGCGAGGGGGCGCTGTCGACCGTGGCGTGGCCGTCGGCGTCGACCCGGACCGTGCGCAGGAATTCGACGGGCCCGCTCACGTCGAAGACGACCGCCGAGTTCGCCGGGGCGGCGGCCTTCTTGGCGACGACCTTGGGCAGTCCCTGGAGCAGGAGGTCGCGGGCGACCAACGCCCCCTGGGAGTCCAGGTTGCCGGGCTTCTTCAGCGTCGTACGCAGGTCCTGCTCGTGCACCCAGACGTCGAACGCCCGCATGCGCGTCGCCAGTTCGAGGGTCTGCTCGGTGCCCAGCGGGCCGCGGACCTTGTGGGAGGGGTCACGCGACTCGTTCCGCAGCTGGCGTGAGCGGCGGATGATCGTGTACTCCAGCTCGGAGGTCATCTCCGGCGCGGTGTGGTGGCGCCGGACGTCGACCTGCACCTCCATGTAGCGCTGGCCCTCGGTCTGTACGTGGTACAGGTCGCGGGGCAGGCTGTGGATGGGACGCGGGTCGCCCAGCATCTCGCAGTCCAGGCCTATGACGTGGGAGACGACGTCCCGCACCGACCAGCCGGGGCAGGGTGTGGCCCAGTTCCACTCGCCCTCGGCGAGCGGCGACACCAGCTCGGATATGGCTGATACGGACTCGGTCCAGGCGTCGGCATAGGTTTGCAGGCTGGGATGGAGACTCACGGGACCCCTCGACGGTCGTACGCGGGCGGTGGGTGTCTGGGACGCGATGTGGGGGCCCGGGGGAGTCCCCCGGAAAATCACAGTACGCTGCCCGCAGGCACCCCGGCAGTGCTTTCGTGTGACGATCGTAGGCCTGCATTGACGGCTCGAATGCCAGGACGGTGGTAGTGTGCGCGCCTCCCTCATCCAGATCGCCGTAGACGAGGGCGAATCGGTCAATTCCCGCCGCTCGCGGGTCGCTTCACTGGTACGTGAGGTGGCCGGGCGTGAGCGGCCGGATCTCGTCGTTCTCCCCGAACTGTGGACCACGGGCGCTTTCGCGTACGAGTCGTTCGCGAGCGATGCGGAGTCTCTGCGGGGACCCACGTACGAGGTGATGGCCAAGGCCGCGAGTGACGCGGGCGTCTGGCTGCACGCGGGGTCCGTCCCGGAGCGGGACGCCGCGGGGGATCTCTACAACACCTCGCTGGTCTTCTCTCCCGAGGGTGAACTCGCCGCCTCGTACCGGAAGATCCACCGGTTCGGCTTCGACAAGGGCGAGGCCGTCCTGATGGGCGCCGGCACCGAACTGGTCACCGTGCGCACGCCCACCGCGACGATCGGGCTCGCCACCTGTTACGACCTCCGCTTCCCCGAGCTCTTCCGGGGGCTCGTGGACGCGGGCGCCGAGATGTTCGTCGTCCCGGCGGGATGGCCCGCGCGGCGGCGTGAGCACTGGACGCTGCTCGCCCGGGCGCGAGCCGTCGAGGACCAGGCGTTCGTCCTGGCGTGCGGTACGGGAGGTACGCACGCCGGGGTGCCCCAGGCCGGGCACAGCATCGTCGTCGACCCGTGGGGCGAGGTGCTCGCCGAGGCGGGGAACGGCGAGGAGGTCCTCACCGTCGAGTTCGACCCGGCGAAGGTGGCGGCCACGCGCGAGCAGTTCCCCGCGCTGAAGGACCGGCTCCTCGGGATGGACGCTCCCCGGCGCTGAGGCCGCCGCCGTCCCGCTCGGTCCCGCTCAGTCGTCGCCCCTCTCCTTCTCCGCCAGGCGGATCACGCAGACCGTGACGGCCAGGAGCAGGGCCGCGTCGGCGTCGTCGCGGGTGACGTGGAGGCCGTACGTCTCGCGGACCCGGAACCAGCGGCGGGAGACGTCGGCCAGGAGTTCGCCGTCGTACTCGATGGCGAACTCGCGGTCCAGGATCTTGCCGCTCACGTCGAGCTCGGTGCCGTCGACCAGCTCCACGCGGTAGTGGTTGCGCAGGAGCGAGAGGCGTTTGCGCTTGACCGTGGCCAGCGGCTCGCCGTCCCGTTCGATCACCATCGTGTCGCGCAGCGCCAGCATCTTGGCGCGGATGTCGATGAGGACGCGGCCGTCCATGTCCTTCAGCTCGAAGGTGTCGCGCAGGCGCATCGCCTTGCCGTCGACGAGGAAGACCTTCCGGCCCTGGTCGTCCTCGATCCAGTAGTCGTCTCCGACGCCGAGCAGCCGGTCGCGTACGAGAAGTCTCATGCGGCGATGCCTACCCCGTGGCGGACGTGACACAGCCGGCCCGTGCCACTCGGGGGAAAGTGGGAACACGGACCGGCTGTGGATCGGGGGAGGACGCGCGGTCCTTACCGCATGGCGTCCTCAAGGGTGTTCTGCCAGTACGTGACCTGCGAGCCCGCGTCGAGCAGCAGGCCCGCGGCGCCGGGCGAGGCCACCGTGACGCGGCCCTGCGTGGCCTTGCCGTCCTTGGTGGCGAGCGTGATGCCGAGGGTCTTGGCGCGGTGGGTCCGGTCGGCGTCGATGCTCGCGAGGTCGATCGCGGCGTAGGCGGAACGGCCGGGACCGAGGCGGACGACCGACCGGGGGCGGGTGTTCTCGGCCACCGGGAGGTTCCGGCCCGTCGTCGGGTCGCCGACGAGGGGGGCGCCGCGGACCGCGCAGGTCCTGGCGCCGTTGTTGGTGATCTTGAGCAGGACGACGGGCGCGGTGCCGCCGGTGTCCTCGATCTCGGTCTTCGAGGTGGCCAGGGTGCAGTCGCCCCCGGCGGCCGGAGCCGCGGAGTCCGCACCGCCGGACCTGGGGGCCGTCTTGTCCCCGCTCGCCGAAACGCCGGTGGCGTCGGTGTCGCTCCCGCTGCCGCCGTCACACGCCGTGAGGGAGAGGGAGAGCGCGGCGACAGACGCGGCGGCGAGCACGGCACGCGTGGTGCGAGCGGTGGTGCGCATGGCGGTGACTCCCCCGTGAGCGTCGGTCGTTCGGGCTTGCTCCGCTGAGCCTGCCGCTCACCGCTGGCGTTCCGCTAACACCTGGCTAATGAGTCGTTGGCGCGGCTCGCGAGGAGGCCCCGGCCAGGGCCTGGATCACAGGGAGGAGTCCGGAACGGGCCGTCGCAGCTCCTCGGGACGCGGCCGGCGGAACGTCGCGGTGGCGGATCCGTCCAGGCCGCGGGCGAAGAGCCGTACCAGGCCGGGCAGGACGTAGCGCCCCGCTCCCTCCTCCTGGACCAGATGCGCCGCGGCCAGGCGGTCGAGCCCCTCGCGGGCGGCGGACACGTCGGCGCCCGCGAGGTCGGCCGCCCTGTGCGCGTCCACGTCCGGCGTGGTGGCGCGAGCCAGTGCGGCGAGCAACCAGGCGTCAGCGCCCGGGAGTTGCCCCACCGTGGCGCGCAGCGCCGCCGCGACGCCCGTGTCCTCGGCGGAGAGCAGGGCCAACCGCTGCTCCTCGTCGGCGAGTTCGGCGGCGAGCGAGGCCACGGACCGATGGGGGCGGCCGATGAGCCTGGCGGCGGCGGTGCGCAGGGCGAGCGGGAGACCGTCGCAGAGGCGGACGATCCGGCGTACGTCCTCGGGGTCGGCGTCCGTGTCGGCGCTCTGCCCCAGGGCACGGCGGAACAGTTGGGCGCCGTCGTCCTCGCTGAGCGCGCCGATCGGCACGGGGCGGGCGCAGTCCGACGCGACGAGGCCGTCGAGGCGGTTGCGGCTGGTGATGAGGGTGGTGCAGTGGGGTGCGCCGGGCAGGAGGGGGCGGACCTGGGCGGAGTCGTGGGCGTTGTCGAGTACGACCAGAAGGCGCCGTTCGGCTATGAGCGAGCGGTAGAGGGCCGCCGCGGGTTCGATGCCGGCCGGCACGTCCTGCTGCCGCACGCCCAGGGCGAGGAGGAACTCCCGCAGGATGCGCTCGGGGTGGGCGGGGGCGCCGCCGCTGAAGCCACGCAGGTCCGCGAAGAGGTGGCCGCCCGGGTGGGGGGCCGCGTGATGGTGTGCCCACTGCAGGACGAGGGCGGTCTTTCCCACGCCCGCGGCACCGGTGAGCAGGACGATCGGCGCCTCCGTCTCTTCGACCAGTACGGCTTCCAGGGCGGCGAGTTGGTCTTCACGGCCCGTGAAGGCGCGGGGCGCCCTGGGCAGGAGGCGGGGGACCGCGTTGCCCGCAGGGGGGCCGTCCGCCTGGGCTGCGGGGCTGACGGGAGCGCTGGGATCGGCGGGAGTGGCGGAGGCCGCGTCCTGAGCGCCGGCTCCCGGCGCCGTGGGCCGTGCCTGCCCTGCCGCGGGTTCCCGGCCCCGCTCGACCGGGGGCGGCCCCGGCTGCCGTGCGGGCCGGCTCTCCCCGGTGGGCGCGGAAGGCCCGGCGGGTGCGGCGGACCCAGGGGCTCCGGCGGGGGAAGCACCGTCGGAAGCACCGCGGGAAGCACCGCCACCCCCGAGGCCCAGGTCGTACCGCCCCCGGGGGCGCGGCACAGGTGCGCCCAGCATGGGGTGGGCGCCGGTGTCGGGCTCACCGGCGAGGATCTCCTCGTACGCCCGGCGCAGCTTCTTGCCGGGGTCCACCCCCAGCTCGTCGGCGAGCAGTTCCCGTGTCCGGTTGAAGTACTCCAGCGCCTCGGACTGCCGGCCGCACCGCTGCAGCGCCCGCATCAAGGCCGCCACCAGGCTCTCCCGCAGCGGGTGCTGGTACAACTCGGCGGTCAGCAGGCCCACCGCCTGCCCGTGCGAGCCGAGCCGTCCATAGGCGTCGGCGAGCTGCTCGACGGTGACGAGGCGGCTCTCCTCCAGGCTGCGCGCGGCGGCCAGCATCGGCTCCGTGGCGACCGTGCCGGTCAGCGCGGGCCCGTTCCACAGCGCGAGCGCCTCCCGCAGCATCAGCGCCGCGTCCGAGGGCTCCTTCTGCCGCCCGGCCAGTGCGACGAGGTCCTCGAAGCGGTTGACGTCGAGCAGGGTCTCCGGGAGTTGCAGGGCGTACGCACCGCCCTGCGTGGCCAGTTCGACGCCGTACGCGTCCAGTCCTGCCTCGACGAGCAGGGCGCGCAGCCGGGAGATGTGCCCCTGGATGACGGTGCGCGCGTGCAACGGCGGTTCACCGTCCCACAGGGTCTCGGTCAGGGCGTCCACCGAGATCGGCGTGCCCGCCCGCAGCAGCAGCGCCGCGAGCAGGCTGCGGCGCTTGGCGGGGCCGAGGGGGACGGGTCCGCTGCCTCCGGCGACGCTTACCGGTCCGAGCAGCTGGAACTCCACCTGGCCTCAACTCCTAACGCCGCGCCCGTGCCGCACGCCTCGCATCAATTTTCGAACAAGGACCAAGAGTATCGCCGGGCCCGGCAGCCACGGAGGCGGCTGCCGGGCCCGGCGAGGAGGAGGAGTGAGGCTACGTACGAGCGGGGCTGTCCCTCACAAGCCGTGCCTGTGATGGTGATCGTCCGTCTCGACCACCGTCGCGCCTGGCGGCACGACTGTCTTGCGGCGCGCGTTGGTGAACGCGGCGACACCGATCACGCCCACGGCCATCATGATCAGACCGGTCACGGTGAGGTTGATGCCTTCCATCTCCCAGTCGGTGGCGAACGTGAGGATGGCGCCCGCGGCGATCAGAATGATGCATCCGCCCAGGCCCATGTGGACCGCCTCCCTAAGTCGTGAAGTCGTGGCGTTGCACCCGGGTACCCGGAGCCGCCACGACCACACGGAGAAGCGGAGATCAGCCCTCCAGGAAGGCCACCAGAGCGTTGGCCAGGAGGTACGGGTCGTCCGCCCCGCACAGCTCGCGCACGCTGTGCATGGAGAGGATCGCGACGCCGATGTCGACGGTCTTGATGCCGTGCCGGGCCGCTGTGATCGGCCCGATGGTCGTGCCGCAGGGCATCGCGTTGTTCGAGACGAAGCTCTGGAAGGGCACGCCGGCCTTCTCGCAGGCGGCGGCGAACACGGCACGTCCGACGCCGTCCGTGGCGTACCGGTTGTTGACGTTGACCTTGAGGATCGGGCCGCCGTTGGCGCGCGGGTGGTGCGTCGGGTCGTGCCGTTCCGCGTAGTTGGGGTGCACGGCGTGGCCGGTGTCGGAGGAGAGGCAGACGGTGCCCGCGAAGGCGCGGGCCTTGTCCTCGTACGTGCCGCCGCGTGCGAACACGGAACGTTCGAGGACGCTTCCCAGAAGCGGGCCGTCCGCGCCCGTGTCGGACTGGGAGCCGTTCTCCTCGTGGTCGAAGGCGGCGAACACGGGGATGTACGGCAGGGAGCCGGCGCCGTTCGCCGTGGCGACGGCGGCCAGGGCCGCCGTACAGGCGTGCACGGACAGGAGGTTGTCCATCCGCGGGCCCGCGATGAGGTCGCGGTCGCGGCCGAGGTAGGAGGGCGCCTCGACGGGGTGCGTCATCAGGTCCCAGCCGGTGACGTCGCCGGGGGCGATCCCCGCCTCCTCCTCCAGGAAGGCGATGAGGTCGCCCTCGTGCACGTCGTCGCCGAGGCCCCAGATGGGCTGCATGTGCTTCTGCTTGTCGAGCTTGAGGCCGTCGGCGACGACTGAGCGGTCCATGTGGATCGCGAGCTGCGGTACGCGAAGGAGCGCCCGGTCGACGTTGACCAGGCGCGTAGAGCCGTCCCGCAGCGAGAGCCTGCCCGCGAGGCCGAGGTCGCGGTCGAGCCAGGAGTTGAGCAGCGGGCCGCCGTAGAT
The DNA here is from genome assembly GCF_040660195.1 of Streptomyces sp. NPDC050147. Lineage (NCBI taxonomy): Bacteria > Bacillati > Actinomycetota > Actinomycetes > Kitasatosporales > Streptomycetaceae > Streptomyces > Streptomyces sp. NPDC050147. The sequence goes on from NZ_JBFALJ010000044.1 coordinate 9,934, forward strand.
CTCGACCGCGACCTGCCGCCAGCCGTGCGCGCCGGCGTCCGGCTTCGGCTTGACGCGGAGGTTCGGGGAGTCGGTGTGGGCGCCGACGATGCGGTACGGGGTGTGCGCGGCTGCCCCTTCCGGGACGAACCAGGCGACGATCGCGCCTCCGCGCTGCACGTACTTCCCGCCGGTCGAGCCGTCCCAGGCGTCGGTCTCCTCGACCTGCCGGAAACCGGCCTTCTCCAGCCGCTCCGCGGCGCTCGCCACCGCGTGGTAGGGCGAGGGGCTTGCCGCCAGGAAGGTCATGAGGTCGTCGGAGTGGCCGCGGTCGAAGCGGGCAGATGTGCTCATGCTTTCAGCGTAGCTAGCGGGTAACCCCGACGCTGGGGCCCCGAACCGGGAGGTTCTGTACCGCCGCTTCGCGGCGGATCTCTCCCGCCCACCCACCCGATTACCCCGCAGCGGCCTACCTCCCAAGGGAAGCAGGCCGCAGCGAGGTTGAATCGGCGTACGTACCAAGAGAATTAGAACGCGGCCTCGTCCAGTTCCATCAGGTCCAGGTCGACGCCCTCGGCGAGCTTCCGCTCGTTCGCGACGCCCGGCAGGACGTTCGCGGCGAAGAACTTGGCCGCGGCGATCTTGCCCTCGTAGAAGGGCTTGTCCTTGGCGGAGGCCGTGGCCAGCTTCTCGGCGGCGACCGCGGCGCCACGCAGGAGGAGGTAGCCCACGACCACGTCGCCGGAGACCATCAGGAGGCGGGTCGTGTTGAGGCCCACCTTGTAGATGGACTTCACGTCCTGCTCCGTGCCCGCGAGGTCCGTCAGCATGACGCCGACGATCGCCTCCAGCTCGACCGCGGCCTTGGCCAGCTCCTCGCGGGCCCCGGAGAGGGTCTCGCCGCCCGTACCGACCGCGAGGAACTTCTTGATCTCCTCGGCGAGGCCGTTCAGTGCGGCGCCCTGGTTGCGGACGATCTTCCGGAAGAAGTAGTCCTGGCCCTGGATGGCCGTCGTGCCCTCGTAGAGGGTGTCGATCTTGGCGTCACGGATGTACTGCTCGATGGGGTATTCCTGGAGGTACCCCGAGCCGCCGAACGTCTGGAGCGACTGCGCCAGCTGCTCGTACGACTTCTCCGAGCCGTAGCCCTTGACGATCGGCAGCAGGAGGTCGTTGAGCGCGATCAGCGCCGACGCGTCCTCGCCCGCCGCCTCCTTGACCTGGATCTCGTCCTGGACGGCCGCGGTGTGCAGGACCAGGGCGCGCATGCCCTCCGCGTACGCCTTCTGCGTCATCAGCGAGCGGCGCACGTCCGGGTGGTGGGTGATCGTCACCTTCGGCGCGGTCTTGTCCATGAACTGGGCCAGGTCGGGCCCCTGGACGCGCTCCTTGGCGTACTCCAGGGCGTTCAGGTAACCCGTCGAGAGCGTCGCGATGGCCTTCGTGCCGACCATCATGCGGGCGAACTCGATGATCATGAACATCTGGCGGATGCCGTCGTGCTTGTCGCCGATCAGCCAGCCCTTGGCGGGGTGCTGGTCGCCGAACGTCATCTCGCACGTGTTGGACGCCTTGAGGCCCATCTTGTGCTCGACGTTCGTGGCGTACACGCCGTTGCGCTCGCCCAGCTCGCCGGTCTCCCAGTCGAACTCGTACTTCGGGACGAGGAAGAGCGAGAGGCCCTTCGTGCCGGGGCCGTGGCCCTCGGGGCGGGCGAGGACGTAGTGGAGGATGTTCTCCGACATGTCGTGCTCACCGGACGTGATGAAGCGCTTCACGCCCTCGATGTGCCAGGAGCCGTCGTCCTGCAGAGTCGCCTTCGTGCGGCCCGCGCCCACGTCCGAACCGGCGTCCGGCTCGGTGAGGACCATCGTCGAGCCCCACTGCTTCTCGACGGCGATCGCGGCGATCTTCTTCTGCGCCTCGTTGCCCTCGTCGTGCAGGATGCCCGCGAACGCGGGGCCGGAGGAGTACATCCACACCGCCGGGTTGGCGCCGAGCAGCAGCTCCGCGTACGCCCAGATCAGCGAGCGCGGCGACGTCGTGCCGCCGATCGCCTCGGGCAGCCCGAGGCGCCAGTACTCGGAGTCCATGAAGGCCTGGTAGCTCTTCTTGAAGGACGCCGGTACGGGCGCGGTGTTGGTCGCCGGGTCGAAGACCGGCGGGTTGCGGTCGGCGTCCTCGAAGGACTCCGCCAGCTCGTTCTCGGCGAGGCGGCGCAGCTCGTCGAGGATGCTCTTGGCGGTGTCGACGTCCATCTCCGCGAACGGGCCGGTGCCGTACAGCTTGTCGCGGCCGAGCACCTCGAAGAGGTTGAACTCGATGTCGCGGAGATTCGACTTGTAGTGCCCCATGGCGACGGCTCCGTAAGCAGAAAAGGGATCAACAGGATCAGTACCAGCTGGTAGCTACGATGATGCTACCCGCCAGTAATAAGAAGCAACCCCTAATGGGTCATCTGTGACTCACTACTCGTGAGGGCTCAGTACCCTTGCGGACATGTACGGCTACGACCAGAGCCCAGGCGCCCAGCAGCAGTACGCCCCGCCCGGGGCGCAGCCGCCGCCGCAGCAGATGCCCGGCGGTGGCGCGGGGTACGCCCAGCAGCCTCCGCTCTATCCCGAGCCGTCGCCGCCGTCCCTCGCGGACGCGGTGCGCGCCTTCACCACGGGCTCGATGTCCGCCGAGGACTTCCAGCAGATCTTCGCCACCTCGAAGGTCTACTGCCCGCGCGGCGACAACCCCGGCTTCCTCGCCCTGCACAACACCCAGCAGCCGGTGATCCCGATGTTCACCTCCCTCAAGGAGCTGCGCCGGTACGCGGGCAAGGAGTCCAAGTACTTCGTGATCACGGGCGCCGAGGTCATCGACCTCCTCCCCACCGGTTACGGCTTCGTCCTCGACATGGAGGGCGAGCACCGCATGGTCTTCGATGCCAAGGCCGTCGAGCAGATGGTCGACTTCGCGATGCGCAGGATGTATGGCTAGCCGCCGTTGCCGCGCAGACGGCTAGCGGCCGTTTCAGGACACGTGTGACGCCCGGAGGGAATTCCCTCCGGGCGTCTCGCGTTCCGGGTGGCAAGAAGTTCTACGTTCAACTAAAGTGAGCGTACGAAGAAGGAGGCACCGACATGCCCGCTGTGACCGTCGAGAACCCGCTGACCCTGCCCCGTGTGGCCGCGTCCGCCGACGCCGTGGCCCGTCCCGTGCTTGCCGTGACGACCGCCCCCAGCGGTTTCGAGGGCGAGGGCTTCCCGGTCCGCCGGGCGTTCGCGGGGATCAACTACAAGCACCTCGACCCGTTCATCATGATGGACCAGATGGGAGAGGTGGACTACGGAGCGGGCGAGCCGAAGGGCACGCCCTGGCACCCGCACCGCGGCTTCGAGACGGTGACCTACCTGATCGACGGGACCTTCGTCCACCAGGACTCGAACGGTGGCGGCGGCACCATCCAGAACGGCGACACGCAATGGATGACGGCCGGCAGCGGCCTCCTGCACATCGAGGCTCCGCCGGAGTCCCTCGTCCAGTCCGGCGGCCTCTTCCACGGCCTCCAGCTCTGGGTGAACCTGCCCGCGCGGGACAAGATGATGGACCCCCGCTATCAGGACATCCGCGGCGGTCAGGTGCAGCTCCTCACCTCCCCCGACGGCGGCGCGCTCCTGCGTGTCATCGCGGGTGAGCTCGACGGGCACCAGGGCCCCGGCGTCACGCACACGCCGATCACGATGATCCACGCGACCGTGCGCCCCGGCGCCGAGGTCACGCTGCCCTGGCGCGAGGACTTCAACGGCCTCGCGTACGTGCTCGCCGGGCGCGGCACGGTCGGTGCCGAGCGCCGTCCGGTGCACATGGGCCAGACGGCGGTCTTCGGCTCCGGCTCCTCGCTGACCGTCCGCGCGGACGAGAAGCAGGACGGGAACACCCCCGACCTGGAGGTCGTGCTGCTCGGCGGGCAGCCGATCCGCGAGCCGATGGCGCACTACGGACCGTTCGTGATGAACAGTCAGGCCGAGCTCCAGCAGGCGTTCGAGGACTTCCAGAAGGGCCTGCTCGGCACGGTTCCCGCCGTGCACGGCATGTAGGCAGCGGCTGTTCGGCGTACACGACGTGCGGGGCCACGCGGCCCGTGCTCGGGTAGGAGGGTGAGCACCCTCCTGCCCGAGCCCGTACGGCGTACCGCCGCCTGGTGCGTCGTCCTCCTGCTGGTCGCGGGCGTGGCCGCCGTGGCGATCTGGCTCGTCGTCACCTTCAAGGCGGCCGTCACGCCGGTCCTTCTGGCCCTGCTCGGCACGGCGCTCCTGGGTCCCGTCCACCGCTGGCTCCTGAAGATGAGGGTGCAGCGGTCGCTGGCCGCCGGGCTCACCTGCGCGGTCATCCTCGCGGTCGTCGGCGGCGCCCTGTACATCGTGGCCAAGGCGCTGATCGAGACCGGCGACCAGATCGTCGCCTCCCTGAAGCAGGCCGCCACCGACCTCTCCGATCACTTCGGGGCCGCGGGGACCTCCCTGGACGACATGGCCTCCAACGCCAAGGACCTGTTCGGCAAGTTCGGCAGCTCCGCCGCGTCCGGGGTGATCAGCGGGCTCAGCGTCGTCGGCGAGATGATCGCCATGGCCGTCCTCGCGCTGCTGCTCGTCTTCTTCTTCCTGCGTGACTCCGACCGGGCCCTCGGGTCCATGCGCTCGCTCGCCCCGCGCGGCACCGCCGACACCGTCGAGGCGATGGGGCGGCGCGCCTTCGGGGCCGTCGAGGGCTTCATGCGCGGGACCACGTTCATCGCCCTGATCGACGCCGTCTGCATCACCGTCGGGCTCCTGGTCCTGAGGGTGCCGGGGGCGTGGGGGCTCGGCGCGCTCGTGTTCATCGGCGCCTACATCCCCTATCTGGGCGCGTTCATCTCCGGCGCGGTCGCCGTCCTCGTCGCGCTCGCCGACCGGGGCTTCGTCATCGCGCTGTGGGCGCTGGGCGTCGTGCTCGCCGTGCAGGTACTGGAGGGGCACGTGCTCCAGCCGGTGATCCAGAGCCGCACGGTGCAGATGCATCCCGCGATCGTCATGCTGGCGATCGCCGCGGGGGCGTCCTTGGCGGGAATCCTGGGGATGCTGCTGGCCGTTCCCGTGACGGCGGCGGCCTTCGGGGTCATCTCCGAGCTGCGAGAACGGAACGAGGCGGTGGAATCGAGCACGTCCGGCGGCTGAGGACGAACGCACGGACGCGGCGGAGCCGGTGATCGGCGGTGGCCGGGGCTTCGGGGCGCCCGCGTCACTCGCCCGCGCTTCGGGGCGCCCGCGTCACTCGTCCGCGTTCCTCTCGTAGAGCTCGAACCAGATGCTCTTGCCCTCGCCCCGCGGCTCCACCCCCCACGCGTCGGCGAGCAGCTCCATCAGGACCAACCCCCGCCCGGACGACGCCAGTTCCCCGGGGTGGCGCTTGTGCGGCAGGTCGTCGCTGCCGTCCGAGACCTCGGCCCGCAGGCGCCGCGAGCCCGGCTCCCCGATGACCTCGGCGACCAGCAGGGCGTCGCCGTCCGTGTGCACGAGTACGTTCGTGATCATCTCGGAGACCATCAGGACCGAGGAGTCGATCTGATCGGCGTCCGCCCAGTCGTGCAGCAGCTCCCGCACATGGCGCCGCGCGCCCGCGATGCGCTCCGGCTCGGCCTGCGCGACCGTCAGGACGGTGCGGCGGGCGGGCGTGCGATGGGCGGGGTTTCCGGCCCTGCGCAGCAGCAGAACCGCTATGTCGTCCTCGCGGCGCTCCATGAGCGGCCCCGTGTTCTGGTGCGAGGAGGGGCCGTGCACCGCCTGCACGAGGTTGTCGGCGAGCTCTTCGAGGCCGTCGTCGCCGTCGCCTCCGTCCCGCTCCAGGATCGCGCGGATCCGCTCCCAGCCGCTGTCCAGGTCGTGGCCGCCGGTCTCGATGAGGCCGTCGGTGCAGATCAGCATCGTCTCGCCCGGCTCCAGGACGAGCCGGGTCGTGGGGTAGTCCGCGTCCGGGTCGATGCCGAGCGGCAGGCCGCCGGCCGTGGGGCGCAGCAGGACCGTTCCGTCGCTCATCCGTATCGCCGGCTCGGGGTGGCCCGCGCGGGCGATCTCCAGGACGCCGGTGGCCGGGTCGGCCTCCACGTAGAGGCAGGTCGCGAAGCGCGGATCGGCGGGGTCGGTGGCGTCGTCCTCGGAGGCGCCGTTCGATCCGATCGTGATGCCGTCCGTGATGCCCGACAGGAAGCGGGTGGCCCGGGACAGTACAGCGTCCGGCCGGTGACCTTCCGACGCGTAGGCGCGCAGGGCGATCCGCAGCTGCCCCATCAGCCCCGCCGCCCGTACGTCGTGGCCCTGTACGTCGCCGATGACGAAGGCGATGCGGCCGTTGGGCAGCGGGATCATGTCGTACCAGTCGCCGCCCACCTGGAGACCGCCGCCGGTCGGCACATACCGCGCGGCCACGGCCATCCCCGGGATGCGCGGCCCGAGCAGCGGCAGCATCGACCGCTGAAGCCCCTCCGTCAGCTCCCGCTCCGACTCGGCCACCCCGGCCCGCGACAGGGCCTGGGCCAGCATCCGGGCCACCGTCGTCAGGACGGAGCGCTCGTCCGGTGTGAACGAGACGGGGTAGGCGAAGGCCGCGAGCCAGGCGCCCATCGTGCGGCCCGCGACGGTCAGCGGCAAGAACGCCCACGACTGCCGCTCGAAGGGCCGGGCCAGCGGCCAGGTGGCGGGGTAGCGGCGGTGGTACTCCTCGGGCGAGGAGAGATAGACCGCGCGGCCCGTGCGGACCACCTCGGCGGCCGGATAGTCCGTGTCCAGGGTCATCGCCGAGAAGGGCAGGTCGTCGCCGGGCTGGTGCCCGTAATGCCCGATGATCTTGAGTCGGTCGCCCTCGACCCCGAAGACACCGAGCCCGTCGGGCGAGAACCCGGGCATGGAGAGCCCGCTGGCGACCCGCAGCACTTCCTCCGTCGACCGCGCCTCGGCGAGCGCGCGCCCCGCGTCGAGCAGGAACGCCTCGCGCGAGCGCCGCCAGTCGCCGGTGACGGGGGTGCGGGCGGCGGCGCCCGGCGGGGGCTCGCTGACCTCCTGGAGGGTGCCGATGAGCTCGTACGCGTGCGTGGCCGCGTCCACGATCGGCTTGGAGCGGCTGCGCACGATGCGCAGCACCCGCCCCTGGTCGTCCATGATCCGCAGGCGGGCCTCCGCGAGGGTGCCCTCGGCGACGGCGAGCTGGACGATGCCGTCGATCTCGTTCCAGTCGACGGGGTGGAAGCGGGAGCGCACGCCCGCCTCGGTGAGGGTCTGGGCGTGCTCGGGAAGGCCGAGGAGGCGGGCGGCCTCGGCATCGAGCGTGACGGTGCCGGCCGCGTTGTCCCAGCGCCACAGGCCGGTCGCGATGGCGGCGAGAACGTCCCGTACGGGGGGCAGGGGTTCGTCCCCGGCCTGCCCCGCCTGCTGCAAGGGATCGTCGGTGCGCATTGACCCACTTTAGGAAGATCGATGGACAAGTCGCCACCGCCGGAAGTGGCGGGGAGCCCTCCGGGAGCGATCGGGCAAGTAATCCGGAAAGCGATCTCCGCCCGGACGGTAGCCTTGGGGACTGTCTGCTCTCTCCCCTATTCGCGAAGACTGGATGAACGAAGATGCATCGGTACAGGTCCCACACCTGCGGCGAGCTCCGCGCCTCTGACGTCGGCTCCGACGTCCGGCTGAGCGGCTGGCTGCACAATCGCCGAGACCTGGGTGGCATCCTCTTCATCGATCTGCGCGACCACTACGGCATCACGCAGCTGGTGGCCCGCCCCGGCACGCCCGCCGCCGAGACGCTCGACAAGCTCTCCAAGGAGACGGTCGTCCGTATCGACGGCAAGGTCGTCTCGCGCGGCGCGGAGAACGTGAACCCCGAGCTGCCGACCGGCGAGATCGAGATCGAGGCCGCCGAGGTCGAGGTGCTCGGCGCCGCCCAGCAGATCCCGTTCACGATCAACGCGGACGACGGCGTGAACGAAGAGCGGCGCCTTGAGTACCGCTTCCTGGACCTGCGCCGCGAGCGCATGCACCGCAACATCATGCTGCGCTCGTCCGTCATCGCCTCGATCCGCTCGAAGATGGTGGCCCTCGGCTTCAACGAGATGGCGACGCCGATCCTCGCCGCGACGTCCCCCGAGGGCGCCCGCGACTTCGTCGTCCCGTCCCGCCTGAACCCGGGCAAGTTCTACGCGCTCCCCCAGGCCCCGCAGCAGTTCAAGCAGCTCCTGATGATCTCGGGCTTCGACCGCTACTTCCAGATCGCGCCGTGCTTCCGCGACGAGGACGCGCGCGCCGACCGCTCGCCGGGCGAGTTCTACCAGCTCGACGTCGAGATGAGCTTCGTGGAGCAGGAAGACGTCTTCCAGCCCATCGAGAAGCTGATGACGGAAATCTTCACGGAGTACGGCGGTGGCCGCGAGGTCACGTCCCCGTTCCCCCGCATCCCGTTCCGCGAGTCGATGCTGAAGTACGGCAACGACAAGCCGGACCTGCGCGCGAAGCTGGAACTCGTCGACATCACCGACGTGTTCGAGGGGTCGGAGTTCAAGGCGTTCGCGGGCAAGCACGTCCGCGCCCTGCCGGTCCCGGACACGGCGTCGCAGTCCCGCAAGTTCTTCGACGGCCTCGGTGACTACGCGGTCGAGCAGGGCGCGAAGGGCCTGGCCTGGGTGCGGGTGGCCGAGGACGGTTCGCTGACGGGCCCGATCGCGAAGTTCCTGACGGAGGCGAACGTAGAGGAACTGACGAAGCGCCTGTCGCTTGCTCCGGGGTACGCGGTCTTCTTCGGCGCGGGCGAGTTCGACGAGGTCTCGAAGATCATGAGCGCGGTGCGCGTCGAGGCGGCCAAGCGCGCGGGCCACTTCGAAGAGGGCGTCTTCCGCTTCTGCTGGATCGTCGACTTCCCGATGTACGAGAAGGACGAGGAGACCGGCAAGATCGACTTCTCCCACAACCCCTTCTCGATGCCGCAGGGCGGCATGAAGGACCTGGAGGAGAAGGACCCCCTCTCCATCCTCGCCTGGCAGTACGACATCGTCTGCAACGGCATCGAGCTGTCCTCCGGCGCGATCCGTAACCACGAGCCCGAGGTCATGCTCAAGGCCTTCGAGATCGCGGGCTACGAAGCCGAGACGGTGGAGCGGGAGTTCGCGGGCATGCTCCGCGCCTTCCGCCTCGGCGCCCCGCCGCACGGCGGCATCGCCCCCGGCGTCGACCGCATCGTCATGCTCCTCGCGGACGAGCCGAACATCCGCGAGACGATCGCCTTCCCGCTGAACGGCAACGCCCAGGACCTGATGATGGGCGCGCCCTCGGAGCTGGAGGAGAGCCGCTTGCGCGAGCTGAACATTTCGCTGCGCAAGCCGGTTGCTTCCGGCAAGGGCGAGGAGAAATAGCCCTAGGAGCTGGTTAGCCGAGGGCCCGGAACCGAGAGGTTCCGGGCCCTCGGTGTTAGTGCTCTTTTGGGAGGGACGGTGCTTCTGCTTGTGGGGCGAACGGTTCTTCCGCGTCGGTAACCGTGATGGTCGGCTCGGTCACGCCAGCGGGTGGTGGCGGTGGGGGCGGTGCGGGCGTTGCGGGCTTTGAGCTCGGTGCAGGTGGTGATGCGTTCCCGGGAGTCGGGCGGGGGCTTTGCTGGGCCGGGGGTGGTGTGGGTGCCGGGGCCGTCCGGTTGTCGCGAGGTTGGCGGTTCCGGGACGGGTGTCAAGGGCGCTCCTGCGTCGCGTCGGCTGGCCCGAGTCCGCGACGGGCGGCCATCGGTGGTGGGTTGCAGGAAAGTCCCACGACACGCCATGCCGTGCAGGCCAGAGGTGGAACTTTCTTGCAATCCACACCTCCGGACGCCGGTATGCCCCACTTTGCGATCGCGGGCGTACGGGATGAACACCACAGCAGTCACACCACTCACCACCGCTACTCCCGACACCGCTCACTCACCCCGCCCGGCGGCCGCCCGTTGGCGTGATCGGGGTCGCTTTCGGGCTCAATCATGTGCGTGAGTGCGGCAGCGCGCACCGACGTCGCCGTCACCTGTCGGCCGATGGCGTACGGCTTCAGCGGAGCGGCACCGCCCAAGGCTCCTCCGGGAGCGGGGAGCCCGTCTCCAGGAGGGACTTGAGGTTGGAGAGGACCGCGGCCCAGCCGGCTGCCGCCGCGTCGCGCTCGGCCTCGTTCGCCAGGTTCTCGTGCGTGACCGTAAGGCGCACGATCCCGCCGTACGGCTCGATGTCGAAGGTGACCCGGGAGGGCTCGGCGGAGTCGGCGGTGGCCTCGGGGTCCGCCCACGTCGTCACCAGGCGCCTCGGCGGTGTCGCCACCACCACTTCGCCCACCACGTCCGCGATGCCGGAGCCGTCCGTGCGGCGGTGCTCCCAGGCAGAGCCCTGCCGCCAGTCCGAAATGTTGGCGTGCCCCCAGTACGCCGCCGTCAGCTCCGCGTCGGTGAGGGCGTGCCAGACCTTCTCCGGGGTGCTCTCGATGTAGGTGACGTAGACGTACGTCGGCTTCGTGGTCATGGCGGCCTCCGCATGTTGTTTCAGTGCGCTGAGTGCTTGAAGGCGTGGGTACTCGAACTTGCCGATCCAGCGTTCCTGGATCTCGTGGAGCGGGACCGGGTTCAGGTAGTGCCACTTCGTCCGTCCCCGCCACACCGTGCTGACCAGGTTCGCCTCCTCCAGGAGAGCCAGATGCTGGGTGGCCGACTGGCGCGTCATCGCGACGCTTTCGGCCAGCTCACCCAGCGTCTGGCCGTTGCGGCCGTGGAGCTGGTCCAGGAGGTGGCGCCGCGTGGGGTCGGCCAAGGCCTTGAAGACCTTGTCGACCGGGCTGGGGCCCTTGTTCGTACTCACCCCTCCATCATGCAGGCATTTGCCTGCATGTCCAAGCGCAAGCCGGTCGTAAGGCAAACCACCAGGTCAACCATTAGGCAAACCGCCAGGTCAGCCGCCACGTCAAGCCGCGGCAGTCGTCAGTCAGCTCACCGGCGTCTCCTGCCTCAGCAGCTCCACGATGCTGGAGAAGCTGTCCGTCGCGTGGCCCGCTTCCATTCCGCGCCGGAACAAGTCCGCCACCGCCGACGGCAGCGCGGCGTCCACGCCCGAGTCGGTGTGGGTCGCCACCACGTGTTCCATGCTCGCCAGGCCCATGGCCAGGCGGTCCACGTCGCCGTCGTGGTTTCCCGCGTCGATGCGCGACGAGTAGAAGGAGAGGAACTCCGGCATCCCGGTCATGTTCTCCGAGGCGTACGGCAGGATGTCCGCCGCCGAGAGGCCGTTGGCCTTGGCGAGAGCGACCGCGTACCAGTAACTGGAGATGCTCGTCCAGAACATGACCATGTTGAGCTGGTACATCAGCGCCGCGAGGCCCGGGTCCTCGCCCCGGTGGTCCGTCTCGCCCGTGAGGACCTCGAGCGTCGCCCGGTGCTTGTCGTACGCCTCGCGCGGGCCGCTGTAGAACGTCGAGGACTCGGGCTTTCCGATGCCGTGGGGCGGGACGAGCACGCCGCCCGTGAGGTGGGTGGCACCGTGCCGCGCGGCCCAACTCGCCGCGTCCCGCGCCTTCTTCGGAGTGTCCGAGCTGAGGTTGACGATCACTCGGCCGGAGAGGGTGCCGGCCGCCGGTTCCAGCACGGAGTGCACCGCGGCGTAGTCCGTGAGGCTCAGGATCACCAACTCGTTGGCGGCGATCGCCTCCTCGGGGGTGGCGGCCAGAGTCGCGCCGCGTTTCACCAGGTCGTCCGCGCGGGATGCCGTGCGGTTCCACAGGGTGACCTGGTGGCCCTTGTCGAGCAGGGCCGTGGCCATGGCGTGACCCATGGGGCCGAGACCGATGAGGGTGACGGGGGTCGGAGTCTGGGTGGCAGTCATGAATTCTCCCGGCTAGAACGAACGCTCTATCTAGAGCATGGCAGGAACGTAGCACATCTCTGGAACGAACGCTCTAATTAGTGGCGGGGTAAGCTGGCCGCATGGCTCAGACCCCCTCGACCCCCGGCCCCAGCTCTGGCGCAGCCGCGACACCCGGCACCCGCGACCGCATCGTCATCGCCGCCGCACGCCTGCTCCAGCGTCAGGGGTATGTCGGCACCGGCATCAAGCAGATCGCGAAGGAGGCGGAGGCCACGCTCGGCTCCGTCTATCACTTCTTTCCCGGTGGGAAGGAAGCCGTCGCGGTGGCCGCGATCACGCACAGCGGCGAGGAGTTCGCCGAGATGCTGCGCGCCGCGCTGACCACGGCCGACGATCCGGGCGCCGCGATCGAGGCCTGCGCGGCGGAACTCGCCGTGGGCCTACGGGAATCGGGCTGGGTCGACGGCTGCCCCGTCACCGCCGCGGCCCTGGAGACGCTGGGCACGGACTCGGAGATCCAGCGGGTGTGCGCGACCGCGCTGGGCAGTTGGGAGCGCCTCGTGGAGGAGAAGCTGCTCGGCTCGGGCTTCGCCGCGCGAGAGGCGCGGGAGCTGGCGACCACCGTGATCAGCGCCTTGGAGGGCGCGGAGGTGACCGCCCAGGTCAACCGCAGCGAGGAGCCGCTGCGGGCCGTGGGACGCCAGCTGGCGCGGCTCGTGGGGTCGTACGAAACGGCTCAAGCAGGAGAAGCGGCTCAAGCGGGAGAAGCGGAAGCCGAGGCGCGGTAGTTCACGAGCTCACGGGACGTGATTCACGGAGCGTGGTTCGCGAGGCGGGCGAGGTGAGACTGGTTTGCTGCTGTTGGTTCGCGTCGCGGGTGGCTCATGTGGACCGCTCAGTTGTCGGCTCGCGTGGCGGCCGGCTCGCGCCGTTCGCTCACACGGCCGATGAGTGTGACGCCGCCTCGGACGTCGCCTCGGCCCACTCCGCCACGAGCTTCTCGTACTCAAGGTGTTGTTCGGGGCGAAGATATCCGCCCGTCCGAAGCCAGAGCGCGCGTATCTCCTCATTCACCTCGGCCGCTGGGCGCGGCCGGTTCGGGGTGTCGGGAGTCGTGGTCATACAGTGAAGCGTACGTACGAAGATGTGAAGACGGCGTGAGTTCTGGTCGAATGTGATCGGTATCGCTATCCGACCCGCATGATTCAGCCAACTTGGGCAAGAAGAAGGGGCCCGCGAGGTGAATCGCGGGCCCCTTCAAGGTAGTTCAGGACTGGCGGCCATAAAGGTCATAACCGGACAGTCCAGTCGATTGCGACTACGACTACGACTACGCCTGCTTCGGCTCCTCCAGACGCGGGAACAGCACCGCGCCCTTCGTGACCGTCGTGCCCACCGGCAGCTGACCCCACGTACCCGCGTCCTGGACCTTCTGCTCGGCGAGCGCGCCCAGCGAGGCCTCCGCGCCGAGCGAGTCCCACAGCTTCTGCGAGGTGTCCGGCATGACCGAGTTCAGCAGGACGGCCACCGCGCGCAGCGACTCCGCCGCCGTGTAGAGGATCGTCGCCAGGCGGGCCTTGCCCTCCGGGGACTCGTCCTTGGCCACCTTCCACGGCTCCTGCTCCGTGATGTAGCCGTTGACCTGCTTGACGAAGGCGAAGACCGCCAGAATGCCGGCCTGGAAGTCCAGCTCCTCGCCGATCTTCAGGTCGGCCGTCGCGACCGCCTTGGCCAGGCCTTCCTGGACCGCCTGCTCAGCCGCACCGGCCGCCGTCGCCTCGGGGAGCGCGCCGCCGAAGTACTTGCCGACCATGGCCGCCAGGCGCGAGGCGAGGTTGCCGTAGTCGTTCGCCAGCTCGCTCGTGTAGCGGGCGGTGAAGTCCTCCCACGAGAACGAGCCGTCCTGGCCGAACGCGATGGCGCGCAGGAAGTACCAGCGGTACGCGTCGACACCGAAGTGCGAGGTGAGGTCCTGCGGCTTGATGCCTGTGAGGTTCGACTTCGACATCTTCTCGCCGCCGACCATCAGCCAGCCGTTCGCCGCGATGCGGCCCGGCAGCGGCAGACCCTGCGCCATCAGCATCGCGGGCCAGATGACCGCGTGGAAGCGGAGGATGTCCTTGCCGACCAGGTGGACGTCGGCGGGGAAGGTTGACTTGAATTTTTCCTCGTCCGCGCCGTAGCCGACGGCCGTGGCGTAGTTGAGGAGGGCGTCGACCCAGACGTAGATGACGTGCTTGTCGTCCCACGGGACCTTGACGCCCCAGTCGAACGTCGAGCGCGAGATGGAGAGGTCCTGAAGGCCCTGCTTGACGAAGTTCACGACTTCGTTGCGGGCCGACTCCGGCTGGATGAAGTCGGGGTTCGCCTCGTAGTGGGCGAGCAGCTTGGGGCCGTACTCGCTCAGCTTGAAGAAGTAGTTCTCCTCCTTGAGGAGCTCCACCGGCTTCTTGTGGATCGGGCAGAGCTTCTGGCCCGCGAACTCGCCGTCGTCGGCCCCGTCGATGAGGTCGCCGGGGAGCTTGTACTCCTCGCAGCCCACGCAGTACGGGCCCTCATAGCCGCCCTTGTAGATCTCGCCCTTCTCGTAGAGATCCTGGACGAACTCCTGGACGCGGTCCGTGTGACGCTTCTCCGTGGTGCGGATGAAGTCGTCGTTCGCGATGTCGAGGTGCTCCCAGAGAGGCCGCCAGGCCTCGTCCACGAGCTTGTCGCACCACGCCTGGGGCGTGACGTCGTTCGCCTCGGCAGTGCGCATGATCTTCTGACCGTGCTCGTCCGTGCCGGTGAGGTACCACACCTTCTCGCCGCGCTGACGGTGCCAGCGCGTGAGCACGTCCCCTGCAACGGTCGTGTAGGCGTGGCCCAGGTGAGGAGCGTCGTTTACGTAGTAGATGGGGGTCGAGACGTAGAACGCCTTCGCGTTCTCGCCCGCTCCCTGCTTCTCGGATCCAGTGGCCGCCATGGTCGAAATCCTAACGGCCCCGGAGCGGGCGGTTCACCTCGATTCCAGGGGGTGGACCCTTCCCGGGGTCCACCCCTTGGAGGTACGACCTCCGGGGCTACGGGCGCCAGGCGGCCAGCAGGCCGTCGTACAGTTCCGCGTCCGTGAGCTCGCGGGGGGCGGGGCCCGCGTGGAAGAAGGCCGCGTTCTCCGCCTTCAGCTTGCGGAGGTAGTCGAAGCCCTTCGCCTCGTGCTCGCCGAACGCGACGAACTGGAAGAAGAGGGGGTGCTTGGCCGCGTCCGCGAGGGCCTGGTTGGCGGGGCCCTTCGCGTCCGGGGGGCCGTCCGTCTGGAAGACGACGAGGGCGGGCTCGCCCTTGTGCTCCGACTTCTCGTAGTGGGCCACGACCTCTTCGATCGCGCGGTGGTAGCTGGTGCGGCCCATGCGGCCCGCCGCGGCGTGCAGCTCGTCGATACGGCCCTCGTGCTCGGGGAGGGTGAGGGTGCCGGTGGCGTCGATCTCCGTCGAGAAGAAGACGACGTGCACGGTGGCCGCGGGGTCGGTGTGCGCCGCGAGCGCGAGGACCTGTTCGCCCAGGCTCTGGGCGGAGCCGTCCTTGTAGTACGGGCGCATGGACCCCGAGCGGTCCAGCACGAGGTACACGGGGGCGCGGACCCCGGTGAGCTCCCTCTTCTCCAGCGCCGCGCCGGCCGCCTTGTAGGCGGTGGCGAGGCCTGGGGCACGCTTCTTGACCTTGCCCACGGAGAGAGCGGGCTCCGCCGGGGTGGCGGGGGCGTCCGGCTCCGCCGGGGTGACGGCGGCTTCGGGCTCCGCCGGGGTGGCGGGGGCGTCCGGCACTTCCTGCGCCACGGCGGCTTCGGGCTCCGCCGGGGTCACGGGTGCTTCCGCCGCTTCATCGGTACCCGGCGTCGAGGGCTGTGCCCGCCCGTCCCGCCCAGCGGGACGATTGCCCACAGCGGCAGCGGCGTCGGCGACAGCCTCGGGCTCGGGGACTACGGCCTCGGGAGCGACCGCCTCGGGGGCCACAGCCTCCGGGATGACGGCCTCCGCTTCGGGCTCAGGAGCCGCCTCGGGCTCAGGAGCCAGGTCCGGCTCGGAAGCCGCCTCGGGCTCAGGAGCCAGATCCGGTTCCGGCGAAGGCGAGGGCACCGTCACGCGGTCACGGTCGAACGCCGCCGCGACGAGATCGTCCACCGCCGAAGGAGAAGGCTCGGACGACGGCGCCGGAACCGACGCCTTCGGCTCGGCCGCCGGAGGCACCCGCTCGGACGAGGGCGCAGGCACCGTCGCAGAAGACGCAGAAGACGCAGAAGCGGCGGAAGCGACAGAGCGAGCAGAGGTGTCAGAGGCGTCAGAGGTGTCAGAGGCGGCAGCCTCCGGGGCCTCCGAGGTCTCCTGGGGCTCCGGCGTCTCCGGGGTCCCAGGAGTCACCGCCTCAGGCTCAGGAGCCTGATCCCCCTTGCGTGACGACCGTCCGAACGCATTCCGCAGGACACTCAGAATGCCCATGGGTGCACCCCTTCGCGTGAGTTGATTCCCGATAACCCCTGGCCAGGGCGGACACGTAAGGTTAGCCGCCGCACTACGCGATCTTGGTGAGGGTCGCCCCACCGCTCTCTGACCATCACTCTTACCGCGCACCCGCAGCTCAACTGCCCTCTGTGCGCTCTCGGTTCACCTCCCGTTCACCCTCAGGCCGCCGCCCTGCCGACCTCCGCGCCTAGCGTCACGGCGTAATCAAGCCACGCTCGAGCCACGCCACACAACGGAGGAACCGTGCGCAAGTTGCTGCCGATCATCACCTCGCACCAGGGGAGCGGCAACCGGTCCGCCTTGACCTGCCGGTTCCGTTGTGGTGACGCCTGCTTCCACGAGGTGCCCAACACGAGCGACAACGAATACGTCGGCGACGTGATAGCCGGTGCTCTCAGCCGTCGCTCGATGATGCGGGCCGCCGCGGTCGTGACCGTGGCGACCGCCGCGGGCAGTGCCGTCGTCGCCGGCCCCGCGGCCTCGCAGGCGGAAGCCGCCGCCGCGGTCCAGAAACCGTCGTCGCACAAGAGCAAAAAGGGGGCGCGCGGTCTTCGCTTCACGCCCGTGGCGCCCAACACCACCGACGCCGTGACGATCCCGGACGGCTACGCCCAGAACGTCGTCATCCGCTGGGGCGAGCCCATCCTCCGCGGCGCCCCGGCGTTCGACGCGGACAAGCAGACCGCGAAGGCGCAGGCAGGGCAGTTCGGCTACAACAACGACTTCCTCTCCCTCCTGCCGCTGCACCGTGAGCGCGGGCGTCAGGTCCTCGTGGCCAACCACGAGTACACCGACGAAGTCCTGATGTTCAAGGGATACGACGCCGCCAACCCGACACGCGAGCAGGTCGAGATCGCCTGGGCGGCCCACGGTCTCTCCGTCGTGGTCGTCGAGGAGGAGCGCAGGAGCGGCAAGCTGACCGCCGTCAGCCGTCACCAGCTCAACCGCCGCCTCACCGCCACCAGCGAGTTCCGGCTGACCGGCCCCGCCGCGGGTGGCAAGCTCGTCCGTACGAAGGCCGACCCGCGCGGCACCACCGTCCTCGGCACCCTGAACAACTGCGCCGGCGGCACCACCCCGTGGGGCACGACCCTGCACGGCGAGGAGAACTTCAACCAGTACTTCGCCAACGCGGAGAAGGTCACCGACCCCACCGCCGCCGCCCGCCTCAAGCGCTACGGCGTCATCGGCGCCGCGTCCGAGCGCAAGTGGGAGCGGTTCGACGACCGCTTCGACCTGGCCAAGGAGCCCAACGAGGCCAACCGCTTCGGCTGGGTCGTCGAGCTCGACCCGTACGACCCCGACTCGACCCCGCGCAAGCGCACCGCGCTCGGCCGCTTCAAGCACGAGGCCGCCCAGCCGCGCCTCACGCACGACGGCCGCCCGGTGGTCTACATGGGTGACGACGAGAAGTTCGACTACTTCTACAAGTTCGTCAGCAGCAAGCGCGTCGCCAAGGGCACCTCCCGCGCCGCGCACGAGCACAACCTCACGCTCCTCGACGAGGGCACGCTGTACGTCGCCAAGCTGACCGGCGACTCCCCGGCGGCCGACATCGACGGCACCGGCAAGCTGCCCGCCGACGGTGAGTTCGACGGCAGCGGCGTCTGGATCCCGCTCGCCACCGCGGGCCCCAAGGGCCACGCCGTCTCGCACGTCGACGGTATGACCGCCGAGGAGGTGTACGTCTTCACGCGTCAGGCCGGTGACAAGGTCGGCGCCACGAAGATGGACCGCCCCGAGGACATCGAGCCGTCGCCGCACACCGGCAAGGTCTACGTCGCGCTCACGAACAACTCCGACCGCGGCAAGGCGGGCAAGGCGGGCGCCGACGAGGCCAACCCGCGCAACCTCAACAAGCACGGGCAGATCCTCGAACTGACCGAGCGCCGCAACCGGCCCGAGTCGACCACCTTCGCCTGGTCGCTCTTCCTCGTCGCGGGCGACCCCGAGGACCCGGCCACGTACTTCGCGGGCTTCCCGAAGGACAAGGTCAGCCCGATCTCCTGCCCCGACAACGTCGCCTTCGACCCGCACGGCAATCTGTGGATCTCGACGGACGGCAACCAACTCGGCTCGCACGACGGCCTGTTCGGTGTCGCGACCAAGGGTGACCGGCGCGGTGAGCTCAAGCAGTTCATGACCATGCCGAAGGGTGCGGAGACCTGCGGTCCGCTGATCCAGGACAACCGCGTGCTCGTCGCGGTGCAGCACCCGGGCGAGATCGACGGCGCGTCCGTCGAGAAGCCCGCCAGCGCGTGGCCCGACGGGCCGGGGAAGATCGTCCGGCCGTCGGTCGTGTCCGTGTGGCGCAAGGACGGCCGCGACATCGGCGTCTGAGCGGCGGTTCCGTCGGAACGTATGTGAGCCAGGCCTCCCGCGCCCGCGGGGGGCCTGGCTCAGGCGGTGCCTGGCTCAGGCCGCTGTGGCCCGGCCTTCGAGCCACTCCCGGTATGCGGGCGACTGGTGAGCCGCCTCCCAGTACGCGGCTTCGAGATCCCCGTACACCGCGTCGAGCTCCTGCTCCGTACGGGCCGCCACGAGCAGCCGCACCCCGAGCGGATCGCCGTACAGCGGCCGGACCGCCATGTCGGGTCTGCCGTGCGAGGTCGGCTGGCAGACCGTGACGACCTCGCCGGTGGCGACGAGCGAGGCAGCGGTGAGGTAATCGCCGTGCAGGACGCGGGGGTTGAGCCCGGCTGCCCGAAGCACCCGGCGCAGTCCGTCCCACTCGCCGTCCACCGTCGGGTCCACCATCCATCGGTCGGCGGCGAGGTCGGTGAGGTGGACGACGGGTTTCGCCGCCGCAGGGTGGTCGGCCGGGAGGAAGACGAACTGCGGCTCGCGCTCGACCAGCACACGCCGCCGCAGAGCCTCCGGCATCCGCAGTGGATTCCCCTCCACCTCGTGCACGAACGCCACGTCGAGCTGTCCGCCCGCGACCATGCGCAGCAGCGCGTTCGCGGAGACGTCCATCTGGAGCGAGGTCTCGGTGGCGGGCAGGCGCACCCGCAGCCGTCGCAGCCAGCCCGGTATGGCACGGCTGGCCGTGGAACCGATGCGCAACTGCGGACCCTCGGTGGCGCGGGCGGCGGCCGCTTTGGTCTCGCTGACCATGGCCCGCATCTCGCTGACGAGGGGGCGTGCGCGGCTGAGGGCGACGCGGCCGAGCGGGGTCGGGCGGCAGCCGGTGCGTCCGCGGGCGAAGAGCTGGCCGCCGATCTCCTGCTCGATGCGGCGCAACTGCGTCGTCAACGAGGGCTGGCTCATGCCGAGTTGGCGCGCGGCCTTGTGCAGGCTGCCGGTGTCGGCGATGGCGCACAGTGCACGGAGGTGCCTCACCTCGAGCTCCATGGCTGTGAGCGTAGAGCGGCGAAGGGCGCCGCACCAGCCTCACAAACCCCACGGGAACCACCTGAGTTGGGCACGGGCGGAAAACCGTACGGACCGTACGGAAGGCCGGCGGACGGCGGCTGATAGCCCGGTGCTATCGCCACTTGCCATCATCCGCGGACGTCCCTGGCTCCCCGACACTCCCGGTACCGAACCGTTCATCTTTCACCGAACGAGTAGGGAGCCCCCCACATGAACAAGCGTCACCTGTCCGCCGCGGCCGTCTTCGGCCTCGCGGCGGCCGGTCTCGGCACGACGTCCGCGACGGCCGCGACCCCCACCGCGCCGTCCGCCACCTCCGCGTACGCCGACTACGCGGGCTCCGGCGAGGAAGCCGCGGCCAACAAGGCGTTCTTCGACGCCGTCCTGAAGTCGGTCGCCGAGAAGCGCGCGGCCAACCCTGGCGCGAAGCAGGTCACCGTGGTGTACGACGCCTCCGGTGCCCCGACCTTCGCGCGGCAGATAGCCAGCAGTACCTCCATCTGGAACAGCGCGGTGTCCCATGTGAAGCTCCAGGAGGGGAGTGGCGGTGCGAGCTTCGAGTACCGCGAGGGGAATGACCCGCGTGGTTCGTACGCGAGCACGGACGGCCACGGTCAGGGGTACATCTTCCTGGACTACGCGCAGAACCAGCAGTACGACTCGACCCGTGTGACCGCGCACGAGACGGGTCACGTCCTCGGCCTGCCGGACCACTACGAAGGTCCGTGCAGTGAGCTGATGTCCGGCGGCGGACCGGGCACTTCGTGCACCAACTCGCAGCCGGACGCGAACGAGCGGGCCAAGGTGGACCAGCTTTGGGCCAACGGTCTCGCGAAGGCGCTGGACAAGCTGGACAAGCAGGACAGACTGGAGAAGGTCGGCTGACCTGCCGCTTGAACCGACTGTGCCCATCAGCGCGCTCGACGCTGGTGGGCACCGTCGCGTTCGGATGGGCGCAGGCGGTACGGAGGATTCGCCTCCCCAGGTCACTCCCTCGTGTAGTACCGGTAGAACATCACCGCGAACGCGCCCGCCGCGACGGCCACGGCCATGAACGTGGAGCGCAGGACGCTCGGACCCGGCATGCCCTGGCTGTAGACGAAGCCGAACGCGATCCCGGCGAAGCTCGCCCACGCCGCCGCGCGCAGCTCGCGCGGCAGCCGGGGCGCCGCCCTGTGCACGCCCATGAAGAGCACGGCGAAGACGACGCCGGAGACGATGCCGAGCCACGCGTTGCCGTCGGCGACCGAGCCCGCGGCGCGCTGGGTCACCACGATGCCGAACACGAGGCCCATGAGCACGGCGGCCGTCGCGGCCCTGGTGGCGGGGGAACCGCCGAGCACGCGGGGTGTGGTCGAAGTGGATGCCACGTGAGCCATGACGTTCCTCCAGACTCTCCAGACACTTCGGCGATGCCTCAGTGGTGCCGGTTGTTGTAGCCGCCCTCACACGTGTCCCAGCAGGGCTTGTACTCCTTGCACGGGTCGGAGGTGGCGCAGCTGGGCACGTGGTGCCCGCCGGTGTCCACGTACGCGGCGCTGGCCCAGCCCCGCACCCCGCCCAGCCAGTACCAGTACGAGTTGCCCCACACGCTCGTACCGCGCGTCTGGCACTCGACGCGGTCCTGGCTCTCCGCCGGAAGCTTCGCGACGATCGAGGCGCCTGTGGACGGCGCGTCCCGGATCTTCAGGTCGTGCGGGGCGACGATCGTCCCCCAGACCACCTCGTGGTCGTTGTGCGTGGGTGGCGCGGTGGCGGATGCTGGTGCGGCACCTCCGAGGGACAGTGCGCCCGTGGTCAGGAGCGCGGTGGCGAGAGTTCCCAGGGCGGCCGGAGTGGTCCTCAGGGCCGGAGTGGTCCGCATGATCGACCTCCTCTTTCCCCCCAGATCTCCTCCCCCTCCCCTCTTTCTCACCCCTCCAGCAAACACCCGTTCGGCCTAGGGCTCCACCGGACGATGAGTTTGCGCCGCGCGGACGGTCTGCCCTCGTAACGGACGACCACTGACGTGGAGAGGGCGTACGACATGAACAGCGTGGCCATCGAGACCGCGGGCCTGGTGAAGACCTTCGGGGACAACCGCGCCGTCGACGGCGTGGACCTCACCATTCCGGCCGGCACGGTCTACGGCCTGCTCGGCCCGAACGGCGCGGGCAAGACCACGACCGTGAAGATGCTGGCCACCCTGCTGCGCCCGGACGGCGGCGACGCCCACGTCTTCGGCCACGACGTCGTGCGGGAGGCCGACGCCGTACGCAGCAGAGTCAGCCTCACCGGGCAGTACGCCTCGGTCGACGAAGACCTGACGGGCACCGAGAACCTGGTGCTCCTGGCCCGCCTCACCGGGCACGGCAAGAAGGCGGCGTACGGCAGGGCGGCACAGCTCCTGGAGGCTTTCGGCCTGAGCGACGCGTCCGCGCGCCAGGTGAAGAACTACTCCGGCGGTATGCGACGCCGCATCGACATCGCGGCGTCCATCCTCAACACCCCCGACCTGCTCTTCCTCGACGAGCCGACGACCGGCCTCGACCCGCGCAGCCGCAACCAGGTCTGGGACATCGTGCGCTCGGTCGTCGCGCACGGCACGACGGTCCTGCTGACCACGCAGTACCTGGACGAGGCCGACCACCTCGCGTCCCGCATCGCCGTCATCGACGACGGCAAGGTCATCGCCGAGGGCACCAAGGGCGAGCTGAAGGCGTCGGTCGGCGCGGGCTCGGTGCACGTGCGGCTCCGGGACGCGGACCAGCGCGAGGACGCGGCGCGGGCGCTGCGCCTCGCGCTCGACACGGAGGTCCAGCTCGAGCCCGATCCGGTGGCCCTCACCGCCCGCGTCGGCAACGGCGAGGCGAACGGCAAGGGCGCCGCCGAGAAGGCGTCCCGCGCCCTCGCCGAGCTGGCCCGGGCAGGCATCACCGTGGACGACTTCTCCCTCGGCCAGCCCAGCCTGGACGAGGTCTTCCTGGCCCTGACCGGCACACCCCACCACGCGACGGACATGGCGGAGAAAGAGGCGAAGGCATGAGCACCGCGACCCCCACTTCCGAGGCCCAGGACCTGGCGCCGGTCAAGGCCGAGTCCCTCGCCGAACTGCTCGTGGCCGGTGACCGGCCCTCGCGCCCCAGCGCGCTCTCCGCGTCCCTCACGTTCGGCTGGCGGGCCATGCTCAAGATCAAGCATGTGCCGGAGCAGCTCTTCGACGTGACGGCCTTCCCGATCATGATGGTGCTGATGTACACGTACCTCTTCGGGGGCGCGCTCGCCGGATCGCCGCGTGAGTACATCCAGTACCTGCTGCCCGGCATCCTCGTGATGTCCGTCGTCATGATCACGATGTACACGGGCGTCTCGGTCAACACCGACATCGAGAAGGGCGTCTTCGACCGCTTCCGTACGCTGCCGATCTGGCGTCCGTCGGTGATGGTCGGCTACCTCCTGGGCGACGCCCTGCGCTACGCGATCGCGTCCGTCGTCATGCTGACCGTCGGCATCATCCTGGGCTTCCGCCCGGACGGCGGCGTCCTCGGCGTCATCGGCGGCGTACTGCTCCTGCTGGTCTTCTCCTTCGCCTTCTCGTGGGTGTGGACGATGTTCGGTCTGCTCCTGCGCACCGAGAAGTCCGTGATGGGCGTCAGCATGATGGTGATCTTCCCGCTGACGTTCCTCAGCGACATCTTCGTGAAGCCCGAGACGATGCCGGGCTGGCTGCAGGCCTTCGTCAACAACAACCCCATCACGCACCTGGCGTCGGCGGTCCGCGACCTGATGGCGGGCACGTCGCCGGGTTCGTCCCTCGCGTGGGCGCTGGGCTGGGTGGTGCTGCTCGTGGCGGTGTTCGGCCCGGTGACGATGCGCCTGTACAACCGCAAGTAGACGCGCCTCTCAACCGCAAGTAGACGCCCCTCTACCACCGCGAGCAGGGGACCCAGTTGCCCCATATGCACTCGTCCCGGTCGCGCCAGGCGTGACCGGGACTTCTGCTGGGGGTCGTGTTCAGACGCCCGCTGTCCGCCGTCCTCCTCCTCGTCGCCGTCCTCCTCGTGCCACTCGGCGCGCTCTCCACCTGGGCGAAGTACGAGATCGAGGACGCCGATCAGTACGTCGCCACGATGGCCCCGCTCGCCTCCGACCCCGACGTACGGGACGCGGTGGCAGCGGCGGTCACCGACTCGGTGATGAAGGAGATCGACGTGGGCCCGCTGCAGGGCACCGTCGAATCGTTCGTACGGGACGCGGTGCGGTCCTTCAGCGAGACCAAGGCCTTCAAGACGGCCTGGAACGCGGCGAACCGCGCCGCGCACGACGCGGTGCAGGACGCGCTCGTCGACCAGTCGGACGGCGGCGCGGTCACCATCGACCTCGCGCCGATCACCGAGCAGGTCAAGCGGCAACTGGCCGCCGACGACGTGCCGTTCGCGCACCGCATTCCCGTCACGCACACCGAGGTGACGCTCATGGAGTCGTCGGACCTCGGCCCCTTCGGAAAGGGATTCCACATGCTCCAGGTGGCGGGCCTCTGGATCCCGGTCGCCGCCGTCCTCCTCGCCGTGGCCGGCATCTTCCTGGCGGTCCACCGCCGCCGCGCGATCATCCGCACGGCCCTCGGCACGGCCCTCGCTGGAGCGGCCCTCGGCGTCGCGGTCACGGTGGGCCGGGGCCTGACCCTGGACGACCTCCCGAAGGACGTCTCCCGCCCCGCGGCGGAGGCGGTGTACGACGCGCTGACGTCCTCGCTGACTGTGGCGGCGTGGGTGATCACGGGGGCGGGGCTGGCGGTCTCGCTTGCCGCATGGCTGCTTCGGCGCCGTCCGGCGGTCGAGGAAATGCAACCCTCCCGCGCCCCCCGCCGTCTCTAGGGGAAGATTCGCGCAGGACCCCAGACGGAGAGGCCGGCCTTGGACAGCGCAACGGCAGCGAGGACGGCCCCCCAAGCGGACTGGCCCGAGCCGCAGGCGAGGAGGCGCCCCCGGCAGCGTCCGTCCGCCTGGCTGGCGGCCCTCCTCCTGGCCGGCGTCAGCACCGTCCTCGGCTTCCGGATCGCGGACTCCGACGGCTTCACCCCCGTACCGCAGATCCTCGCGTTCCTGCCCTGGCTCCTCGCCCCGGCGATCGCCGCCCTGCTGCTCGTGGCTCTCGCCCGCTGGCGCGTCGGCCTCGTCTGGGGCGTCGTCGCGCTCGGCGGTGTCGCCTGGTTCATGGAGCCGTACGGCAAGACGGACGAACCGGCAGGGCCGGCCGTCGCCGAGATCCGCGTCATGGCGTCGAACGTGGAGTTCGGCAAGGCCACCCGCGGCCTGCTCAAGGCCGTCCGCGAGGAGAAACCCGACCTCCTGTTCGTCCCCGAGTGCGACTACGTCTGCTCCGACACCCTGCGCGACGAACTGCCCCGCTCCGACTACCCCTACCGCACCGCGAGCGAGGCAGGCGGCGCGGAAGGCTCGGTCATCGTCAGCAAGCTGCCCCTGAAGAAGGCGAGCGGCCTCGCGGGCACCCTGGGCATGCCCGGCGCCGTCGCCGAGCTGAAGAGCGGCCACCCGATCCGCGTCCAGCTCGCCCACCCGATGCCACCGCTGCCCGAGCAACTCTCCACCTGGCGCACCGAACTCGCCGAACTCCGCGACTACGCCGCAGAGGGCAGGCGCGCGAAGCGGTCCACCATCATCGCGGGCGACTTCAACGCCACCCAGGACCACGCGGCCTTCCGCGACATCCTGGACACCGGAGGCGTACGCGACGCCGCCCGCCTCGCGGGATCGGCCCGCACCCCGAGCTGGCCCGCCGACCTGATGTCACCGCTGGGCACCCAGATCGACCACGTCCTGGCCACCCCGGACTTCTCGGCCCGCGACGCCCGCTTCCTGGACATCGGTGACACGGACCACCGCACCCTGGTGGTGGACCTGACGCTGCACGGGGCGAAGCGGTAAAACGCAGGTCAGGCCAGGCATAGCGGCAACAGGGGTGGCAATAATGGCCGCATGCCCCGCCGTGATCCACCCGCACCACCGGCCCCTTTGAGCGCCCTCGCCCCGCCTCCCTGGCTGGTCAGGACGCTCAAGCCGCAGACGGCGCCGATCCCGTGGGCGGCGGTGGCGCGCGCGTCCGTCGCCCTGACGCTGCCCCTGCTCATCGGTCTCGCGGCCGGGCAGCCCGCGTACGGGGCGCTCGCCTCCATGGGCGCCCTGTCCGGTGTCATCGGCGACACCGCCGACGCGTACCGCATGCGGATCTTCAACATCGCCGTGCCGCAGCTCTTCGGCGCGCTCGGTGTCACCATCGGCTCGCTCGTCTTCGGGCACGGCTGGGTGGCGGTCGGCGTGGTCACCCTCGTGGCGCTGGTCTCCGGGATGATGTCCACGATCGGTGCCGTGGCGTCCGTGTCCGGCCTGCTCCTGCTGCTCAACTCCGTGGTGGGGGCGGGACTGCCGATGCCGGGGGAATGGTGGCTCGCCCCGGCCCTGATGACCGGCGGTGGCCTCCTGGTCCTCACCCTCGCCCTGCTCGCCTGGCCGCTCAGATCCGGCATCCCGGAGCGGGCCGCCGTCGCGGCGACCTACCGCAGCGTGGCCGCGCTGCTCGAAGCGGCGGGTACGGACCGCTACGACGAGGCGCGCACGGCCGTCACCACCTCCCTGAACCAGTCGTACGACCTGGTCCTCGCCCGCCGCACCCGCGCGCACGGCCGCAACCCGGACCTGGTGCGCCTGGTCGCCCAGTTGAACGCGATCACGCCGGTCATCGAGGCCGCGCCCGCGGCGCACCAGTGCGGGGTTCCGATGCCGCCGGAGTTCCCCGCGGAGGTGCGGCGCCTGGCGGAGGCGGTGGCGGGCCGCGCGCCGACCCCGGTCCCCGACCCCGTGCTCCCCGACCCGCCGGACCCCTCGGCCGACGTCGTGGACCACGCCCTGCGCCACGTGGCCGAGCTCCTCAACGACCCCGACCCGCACGGCGTCGTGACCGTGGACGACCGCCTGGGCCGCCCGGCGGCCCTGCGCGTACGAGCCCGCAGAGCGGCCCGCAACGTGATCCTGTCGGGCGCCTCCTGGCGCTACGGCCTGCGCCTGGCGCTCTGTATCGGCATCGCGCAGTCCTTGGTGTCACTGGTCGACGTACCCCGCTCGTACTGGGTGGCGCTCACCGTCACGTTCGTCCTCAAGCCTGACTTCGGCTCGGTCTTCTCGCGGGCGGTGCTGCGGGCGATCGGCACGGCGGCGGGGCTCGTGGTGGCGGCCGCGGTCCTGTCACAGGTGCCGCGGGGCTGGTGGGACGTGCCGGTGATGCTGGTGCTCGCGGCGCTGATCCCGGCGCTCACACCGCGGGGCTACGGCTACCAGACGGCCGCGATCACCCCGGTGATCCTGCTCCTCTCCGACGTCCTGAACCACCAGGGCTTCGGGCTCGTCGTGCCACGCCTCGTGGACAGCCTGATCGGCTGCGGGATCTCGCTGGTGGCGGGGTACCTGCTGTGGCCGGAGAGCTGGCACACACGGATCGGCGACCGTCTCGCGGGCGCGGTGGCCGATACGGCGTCGTACGTCGAGAGCGCGTTCGGCACGGCGGTGGACGTGGCGGCGCGGGCGCGGATGCGGCGCGGCCTGTACCGGGACCTGTCCGTCATCCGTACGGAGTTCCAGCGCGCCCTGACGGAACCGCCCCCGATGGGGGCGCGGGCTGCCGCGTGGTGGCCGCTGGTGATCGCCGTCGAGCGGATCGTGGACGCGACCACCGCTGCGCGGGTGCGGATTCGGCATGGGGCGGGGGAGCCGAGTCTCACTGAGGTGGGGGAGGTTGCGCGGCAGCTGCGGGAGCTTTCGCAGGGGCTGCGGGGTTCAGAGATCCTGGAGGAGGTCTCGGCCTCCTTCACGGGCCCCCAGGAGAGCGTCCTCGAGCCCCTCCGCCAGGAGGTGGCCGCGGCGAGGGCGATTGCGTCGCCGCCGCGGGGATGAGGTTCGGGCGTCCCCTGCGGGGCTATCCCCAATCCCACCCCTTCCCGAAACTGGGGCTCCGCCCCAGACCCCGCTCCTCAAACGCCGGA
The DNA here is from genome assembly GCF_040660195.1 of Streptomyces sp. NPDC050147. Taxonomy (NCBI): domain Bacteria; kingdom Bacillati; phylum Actinomycetota; class Actinomycetes; order Kitasatosporales; family Streptomycetaceae; genus Streptomyces; species Streptomyces sp. NPDC050147. The sequence goes on from NZ_JBFALJ010000044.1 coordinate 37,694, forward strand.
GGGGCTGAATCTATTAGGCACCCCCCGGGTTTTTGGTGGGGCGCCCGGCGCGGCAGGTTTTG
>NZ_JBFALJ010000045.1:0-34086 GCF_040660195.1 Streptomyces sp. NPDC050147
CCGAGGCGTAGAACTTCAGCGCACGGCCACCGGTCGTGGTCTCCGGCGAGCCGAACATCACGCCGATCTTCTCGCGGAGCTGGTTGATGAAGATCGCGGTCGTCTTGGACTGGTTGAGCGCGCTGGTGATCTTCCGGAGCGCCTGGCTCATCAGACGGGCCTGCAGACCCACGTGAGAGTCGCCCATCTCGCCCTCGATCTCCGCGCGCGGCACCAGGGCCGCGACGGAGTCGATGACGATCAGGTCGAGCGCGCCGGAACGGACCAGCATGTCGACGATCTCCAGAGCCTGCTCGCCGTTGTCCGGCTGGGACAGGATCAGGTTGTCGATGTCGACGCCCAGCTTCTTCGCGTACTCGGGGTCGAGTGCGTGCTCGGCGTCCACGAAGGCGACGGCGCCGCCCGCGCGCTGTGCGTTGGCCACGGCGTGCAGCGTCAGCGTCGTCTTACCGGAGGATTCCGGGCCGTACACCTCCACCACACGGCCGCGCGGGATGCCGCCGACGCCGAGCGCGACGTCGAGCGCGGTCGATCCGGTGGGGATGACCTCGATGGGGTCGTTCGGCCGCTCGCCCATGCGCATCACTGCGCCCTTGCCGAATTGCCGTTCAATCTGTGCGAGCGCGGCTTCGAGCGCCTTCTCGCGGTCGGTTCCTGCCATGGGTTCCACCCGATTTGCTTGTGTCGATCGCTTCACGTCAATGACGCTAGCGCCTGCCACTGACAATCCGCCCCGACGCCCGTCCGGCCTGTGGATAACTCGAGGCGATCGCCCCGCCGAAATCCGCCGGAGCCCCAGGGATCCCCCCGCGAAAACCCCGGGAAAACGCCGCCAGGCCATCCATGAGAATGGATGTTCGATTTCGGTGTCAAGCGCACCACGCGGGCCCCACCGAGAGTACGGAAGGGGCCCGTCCGCCGGGCGGACCCTGGGGCACCCGGGCGCTTCCCGGTGCTACCGACGCTCGTCCGAGCCCGCCTCCGGACCGGGTCCCGATGCGGAGTCAGGGCTCGCGCCCGAAGCCTCCTCAGCCGCGACCTCGGCCTCCGAGCTCGCCCCCGGGTGGTTCGGCCCGCGCATCGCGCGCCTCATACGCGTGAGGAGTGACGCTCCGCCCTTGCTCCGGTGCCCGTGGACGCGTGGGTCGTCCGTGACGTCGTACCGCTTCACGTACGCGCCCAGGAAGGCCTGCAGGGTCGCGATCGCCGGAATGGAGATCAGGGCGCCGACCGCGCCGAGGAGTGCCGTGCCCGCGATCACCGACCCGAAGGCGACCGCCGGGTGGATGTCCACGCTCTTGGCGGTGAGCTTGGGCTGCAGGACGTAGTTCTCGAACTGCTGGTAGACCACGACGAAGATCAGCACCCACAGCGCGTACCAGGGATCGACCGTGAAGGCGATCAGCATCGGCAGTGCGCCTGCCAGATACGTGCCGATGGTGGGGATGAACTGTGAGACCAGGCCGACCCACACCGCGAGCACGGGCGCGTACGGCACGCTGAGGACCTGCAGAAGGACGTAGTGCGCGACTCCGGAGATCAGCGCCATCAGACCGCGCGAGTAGATGTAGCCGCCGGTCTTGTTGACCGCGATCTCCCAGGCGCGGAGCACCTCGGCCTGGCGGGCGGGCGGCAGCACCGAGCAGAGCGCACGCCGCAGCCGCGGGCCGTCGGCCGCGAAGTAGAACGAGAACAGCAGGACCGTCAGGAGCTGGAAGAGGCCTCCGAGGACCTGCGCCGACACGTCCAGGACGCCGCTGGCGCTGTTCTGCACGTACTTCTGAAGCCAGTCCGAGTGGACCAGGCTGTCCTGGATCTCGACCCGGGAGAGCTCCGTGTGGAAGGTCCGGTTGATCCAGCTGATGACATCGTCGAGGTACTCGGGGAAGTCCTCGACCATGTCCACGATCTGGCCCGCGAGCATCGACCCCATGAGCGTGATGAAGCCGGCTCCCACGATCAGGACACCGAGGAACACCAGGAAGGTGGCGAAGCCCCTGCGCAACCCGCGCGCGGCCATCCAGCTCACCGCGGGCTCCACCGCGAGCGCCAGGAAGAACGCGATCAGGATGTTGATCAGCAGGCCGGTCAACTGGTGGAAGGCCCAACTGCCCAACTGGAAACAGGCGAAGAGCGCGAGGGCGAGCACCATGGCGCGCGGCAGCCAGCGCGGCATGCTGGCGGCCCGCCCGGTCTCCGCCCCGTTCGGGGGCTGTGCGGGCGGCGTCGTGCCGAGCGGAGCTACGTCCTGGGTGACCTGCGCGGTCTCGTCTGTCGATGACACGGGGCCAGTCTCGCCCACGCCGCCGACATTCGGCCGCCGCCCCCGCGTCTTGGTGCTCTACGGCTCGTAACGGGGCGCGGAGGCACGGGAGAAGTATCCGGGAGTCAGCGCTTTTCGGCCGGTACGTCCATGGCCGTGCACACGGCGCGCCAGACGTCCTTGGCGTCCCAGCCCGCGTCCAGTGCCTGATGCACCGTGCGACCGCCGAGCTCGGCCATCACGTGATCGCGGGCGAACGAATCGGCGTACTCCTGTCCGAAGTGGTCCGCCATCCGCTCCCAGAAAATCGTCAACCGCATGCCCTCAGTATCGCTCCCGTGAGGGTGCAGCCGGACGCAGGGGGACTACCGAAGGCGCGTACCGGCCTACGGTCTGTGCATGGCCGAAACCGAAGCATCCCCGCACGCCGCGTCCTCGCCGGTCGCACGCGCCGAGCACTTCGTCTGGCTCACCGCGCGCGTCCTCGAGCAGCGGCGGTTCGCGTACCACTTCCTGAGCGGCACGGGCGGCGCCGGAGCCAGCCCGTCCGCCGACGCGGTCGAGACCGCCCTGGCCGCGTACAGCACCGGGGACGGCGGGTACGGGTACGCGCTCGAACCGGATCTGCGCGGCCCCGTCAGCCAGCCCCTGCACACGGGGCACGCGTTGCGCGTACTGGACTCGATCCGACGCTGCGGCGGGCAGCGGGTGGAGCGTGTGTGCCGCTATCTGTCGTCGGTGTCGACGTCCGACGGCGCCCTTCCGGCGATCCATCCCAGCCAACGCGGTTATCCCTCGGCGCCGTTCCTGCCCGTGGTGGACGATCCGCCGAGCGAACTCCTCGCCACCGGCCCCGTAGTGGGCCTGTTGCACCGCAACGAGGTGTGGCACGCCTGGCTGTTCAGGGCCACCGACTTCTGCTGGGCCGCGGTGGAATCCCTGGAGAAGTCCCATCCGTACGAGATCCAGGCGGCCGTCGCCTTCCTCGACGGGGCACCCGACCGCCCGCGCGCGGAGGCGGCCGCCGACCGGCTCGGCAGGGTCGCGCGGGAGCGGCAACTCGTGGCGCTCGACCCCGAGCGGTTGGACGCGTATCCCGTGGCGCCGGGCTACGCACCGGGTGAGCACCACTTCGCGCACGACTACGCGAAAACCCCCGAGTCGCTCGCGCGCACGTGGTTCACCGACGAGGAGATGACGCGCTCCCTGGACTTCCTGGAGCGAGAGCAGCAAGAGGACGGCGGCTGGCCTGTCCGCTGGCGGCAATGGGCGCCCAACAGCGCACTCGAAGCACGCCCGATCGTCACCATCGAGGCGCTGCGCACCCTACGGGCGTACGGACGGGCCATCACCTGACGGTGCTTCCTCGGCCTCCCGCAGCAACAGCGCCGCGATGGCGAGTGCCGTGCCGCGCGGTGCGGACAGGTCTAGGCCGGTGCGTTCGCCGATCTTCGCGAGGCGGTTGTCGACGGTGTTGGGGTGCAGGCCCAGGGCGGCGGCGGTCGCCCTGCGCTCCTGCTGGTGGCGCAGGTGGACGCGCAGCGTCTCCAGGAGCTCGGGCCGGTCGGCCACCGGGTCGAGCAGCGCGGAGATGAGGTGGCTGCTCTCGTTGCGACGGGAGAGGTGGTACTCGAGGAGTACGTCCTCCATGCGGTGCAGTCCCGGAGGCAGGCCGCACGCGCGCGTGACGCGCAGTATCTCGGTCGCGGTGCGCGCGGCGTCGGTCACCGCCTCAGGACCGGCGGCGTCCACGGCGGCCACGCGTACGGGGAGGTCACAGGCCTTGCTGAGCCGGTGCGGCAGATCCTCGGGGGGCCGGCACTCCTGAGGCACGATGACCCGTCCACCATCGGCCTCCAGGAGCGCGAGCACCTCCACCCCGAAGGCGTGGTCCAGTGCGGTCTGCACGCGTCGCAAGCGGCGCCGTACCGCTACGGGGCCCCCGGCCGGCGTCCCGTCGAAGCCGACTGCCAGGACAAGCACGGGCCCCGTCAGGCGCAGCTGGTCGAGCAGCACGTGGCCCGGCGGCACCATGCCGTCGAGCAGTCCACGGACCAGGGACCTGCGCTGGGCGCGCTGTTCGGCCTCCAGCGCGGAGCGCTCGTCCAGGTAGGTCTCGGCCACGGCCCCGACGATCGAGGGATGGGACTGCAGGAGCACGTCCACGAGCTCGACCAGGGCCGCTTCCTCGCCGGGACGGGCCTCGTCGCGCAGCGCCTGCCACAGGACGTACATCCCCAGAGCGTGCGTACGCAGCAGCAAGTGCAGCGGCATGCCCTCTTCCGCACGTTGTGCGGCCCGCTCACGGAAGAGCCGGTGGCTGCCGGGCCGGTCGGTGATACGCCGCAGGAAGAGGCGCACTCCATGGCGTGCGGTCGCGGCTATCTCCAGGTCCTTGACGTCGTCAGGGAGCTCCGCGTACCCAGGCAGCTCCTCGAACGACTCGCGGGCCATCCTGCGGGCCAGTTCGTTGACCCTGGGCTCGCAGCGCGCCGCGAGTGACCTCGCCTCGGAGGACAGCGCCACGGGGGTCTCCTCTCCGGGGGCGGAACGGGGGCGCGGTGGTGACGCGTCACATTACCCACCGGTCCTGTGTCCGGCCGGGATCGGGTGTTCGAGGCGGCGGGGCCGGAAACAGCGATCGCGCAGCGGTCGGGCAACGCTCAGCCCATCAGCGCCCGCGCCCCCGCGGTGACGGCCACGGCCGCGCCGATGACGACCAGGAACGGCGCCCGCAGCAGCAGCGCCACGGCCGCCGCCGCGAGCCCCAGAGCCTTCGCGTCGAGCTCGAGGGCCCGCCCGTCGGCGAAGGCCTGCTGGGCCGTGAGCGCGGCCAGCAGTGCCACGGGCAGCAGGGCGGCCATGCGCTTGACCAGCGGGCGCTCCAGCGCGCCCGCTGGTACCAGCAGGCCCGCGAGTTTCACCAGGTAACAGCCGACGAAGGTCACGCCGATCGCGATCCAGATGTTCAACGGTCTTCCTTCTGGGTGTCGTCGGGGCGCGCCTGAGTGTCGTCGGGGCGTGCGTCTTCCTCGGAGGGCTTGGAGACGGGCTCGGAGGCGGCCTTGCGGCCCTCTACGTAGAGCACCGCCGGCACGGCGAGGGCGGCCACCAGGACCGGCACCCCCGCGGGCAGCACGGGCAGCAGGCCCAGCCCCAGGACGACCGCGCCCGCCGCGACCGCCCGTTCCGTAGTCGTACGCAGCATCGGCGCGAGCAGTGCCAGGAAGACCGCGGGGCCCGCGGCGTCCAGCCCCCACACGTCGGTGTCACCGATGGCCTCGGCACCAAGCGCCCCGAGGAGCGTGGTGAGGTTCCACAGCACGTAGAGGCTCAGTCCGGTGACGGTGAAGCCGATGCGGGCGGCGCGCCTGGTCGGCTGAGCGAGCGAGACGGCGGTGGTCTCGTCGATGACCCAGTGGGCGGCGAACGGGCGCACCGCGCGCGGGAGGGCGAGCAACTGTGAGAGCCGCAGCCCGTAGAACGCGTTGCGTACGCCGAGGAAGAAGGCGCCCGCCGCGGCGGTGAACGGGTTCCCGCCGCCCGCGAGGGCGCCGACCAGCGCGAACTGCGAGGCGCCGGTGAAGACCAGCAGGCTGAGCGCGCAGGTCTGCAGCACGGTGAGGCCACTGCCCGCCGAGGTCACCCCGAAGGCGAAGCCGGAGAGCCCGACGGCGACTCCGACACCGAGGGCGTCGCGGACGACGGCGGAGTCGGGTTTCTCCGGGGTGCGGTCACCTGTCGTGTCTGCTGGAAGGTCTGCGCCTATGTCTGCGGGTGTCGTCTGTTCTGCCACCCGTCGGACGGTACGAGCAGGGGCGATTCCCCGTCTTGTACGTTCTTGCGCTCGCGTACGTCCATGGGCTCGCGTACGACCCTGTGCTCACGCTGGTACGCCCCCGGTGGCACCCCGACGATCCGCGTGAAGTGCCGGTTCAGGTGCGGCTGGTCGGTGAAGCCCACGGCGACGGCCGCTTCCGCCGGTGACGTTCCCGCGTCCAGGAGACGCCTCGCGGCGCGCACCCGTGCGTCGGTGAGCCACGCGTGCGGAGGCATGCCGTACACGTCGCGGAAGGCCCGCAGCAGGGCGAACGGGCCGACTCCGAGACCGGTGGCGAGCCGCTCCAGGCTCGGCGGGTCGGCCAACCGCTGCTCCAGAACGGCACGCGCGCGTGCCGCGATCCTGGCGCCCGCCGTGCGCGCGGCACGCTGCGGGACAGGCCCGCCGTTCAGCCGCAACAGCCGGGTCACGGCCACCCGCAGCAGCGTGTCGGCGGCCAGCGCGTTGCCCTCCTCGGCGGCTCGCAGCACCCGATGGACGAGGCTCACGGAGTACGGGTCCTCGAGCACCGGACGGAGGAAACCAGGGGTTCCCCGAATGCTGGTCGTCTCCGCGGCGATGGTGGCGACCAGATCCGGCGAAGGGTAGACCGCCGCGTACCGCCACCCCTCGGGTGCACCGGCCCGGCCCGTGTGCGGCGTGTCGGGGTTGATCAGGGCCAGGGTCCCCGGCCCCGCGTGCTGATCGGCGCCGCCGTGGTGGAAGACGTCGACGCCCTCGGCGATCGCGGCGATCACGAAGTGCTCGTGGGTGTGCCGCGCGAAGGTCTTGCTGATGTAGTGCGCACGCAGCAGGTCGACCCCGGGCAGTTCCGCGTACCGCCAGTGCCGCGCCTGCTCCGCCGAACCCGCCATGCCTCCCATTCTGCGACAGCCACGCAAACCCTTTTTCGCAGGTCGGCGCCGTTGTCAGTGGCGGGGTGCACGATGGGGGCATGGTCAGGTCCGCATCCAGTGCCCCCGGTACCCCCGGCGCCCTTGACGGGTTCTCCCCCGCGACCCGCAGTTGGTTCACGGGGGCCTTTCCCGAGCCCACGTCCGCGCAGGCCGGGGCATGGAAGGCCATCGGCGAGGGCTCGGACGTGCTGGTGGTCGCGCCCACCGGCTCGGGCAAGACCCTGGCCGCCTTCCTCGCCGCCCTGGACCAGCTGGCCTCGACGCCGCCGCCCGCCGACCCCAAGAAGCGCTGCCGCGTGCTGTACGTGTCTCCGCTGAAGGCCCTCGCGGTCGACGTGGAGCGCAATCTGCGCAGCCCGCTGACGGGCATCCGCCAGGAGTCGGTGCGCCTCGGGCTCCCCGAGCCCGAAGTGCGGGTCGGTATCCGTTCGGGCGACACTCCGCCCGCCGAGCGCCGCTCTCTTGCCACGCGCCCGCCGGACATCCTGATCACCACCCCCGAGTCGCTCTTCCTGATGCTCACCTCCGCCGCGCGGGACGCGCTGACGGGCATCGAGACGGTGATCCTGGACGAGGTGCACGCCGTCGCGGGCACCAAGCGCGGCGCCCATCTCGCCCTCTCCCTGGAGCGTCTTGACGAGCTGCTGCCCCGGCCCGCCCGCCGCATCGGCCTGTCGGCGACCGTCCGTCCCGTGGACGAGGTGGCGCGCTATCTGTCCCCGCAGCGCAGGGTGGAGATCGTCCAGCCGCCGTCCGGCAAGGAGTTCGACCTGTCCGTGGTCGTGCCGGTCGAGGACCTCGCGGAGCTGGGAGGCTCCCCGGTCGCCGACAACGACCAAGGCGCGGAGCGTCCCTCGATCTGGCCGCACGTCGAGGAGCGCATCACCGACCTCGTCCAGGCGCACCGCTCGACGATCGTGTTCGCCAACTCACGCCGCCTGGCGGAGCGCCTGTGCAACAGGCTCAACGAGATCGCGTACGAACGCGCGACGGGTGAGCCGCTCCCCGAAGACCACTCCCCCGCGGAGCTGATGGCCGAGTCGGGGGCGGCCAAGGGCGCCCCTCCGGTCCTCGCCCGGGCCCACCACGGCTCGGTCTCCAAGGAGCAGCGCGCGCTCGTCGAAGAGGACCTGAAGGCCGGCCGCCTGCCGGCCGTCGTCGCCACGTCCAGCCTGGAGCTGGGCATCGACATGGGGGCGGTCGACCTGGTGATCCAGGTCGAGTCACCGCCCTCCGTGGCCTCCGGCCTGCAGCGCGTCGGCCGGGCCGGACACCAGGTGGGAGCGGTCTCCACCGGCGTCGTCTTCCCCAAGTACCGCGGGGACCTGGTGCAGGCCGCCGTGGTCACCGAGCGGATGCGGACCGGCTCCATCGAGTCACTGCGCATCCCGGCCAACCCCCTCGACGTCCTTGCCCAGCAGCTCGTCGCGACGGTCTCCCTCGACACCTGGCAGGTCGACGACCTCCTGGCCCTGGTCCGCCGGGCAGCCTCCTTCTCCTCGCTCCCGGAGTCGGCCTTCACAGCCGTCCTGGACATGCTCGCGGGCCGCTATCCCTCGGACGCCTTCGCGGAGTTGCGCCCCCGCGTGGTCTGGGACCGCGTCGCCGGCACCGTCACCGGCCGACCAGGGGCGCAGCGACTCGCGGTCACCTCCGGCGGCACGATCCCCGACCGCGGCCTCTTCGGGGTCTTCCTGGCCGGCGCCGACCCCAAGAAGGGCGGCGGCCGCGTCGGAGAGCTCGACGAAGAGATGGTCTACGAATCCCGAGTGGGCGACGTCTTCACGCTCGGCACCAGTTCCTGGCGCATCGAGGACATCACACGCGACCGCGTGCTCGTCTCCCCCGCTCCCGGTGTCCCGGGCCGGCTCCCCTTCTGGAAGGGCGACCAGCTGGGCCGCCCGCTCGAACTGGGCCGTGCGCTGGGCGCGTTCCTCCGGGAGGTCGGCTCCATGCCACGCGACGACGCGCGCGTGCGCCTGCGGGCCGCGGGCCTGGACGACTGGGCCGCCGACAACATCCTGTCGTACCTCGCCGAGCAGCGTGAGGCCTGCGGCCACATCCCGGACGACCGCACGATCGTGGTCGAGCGGTTCCGCGACGAACTGGGCGACTGGCGAGTCGTGGTGCACTCCCCGTTCGGCGCTCAGGTGCACGCGCCCTGGGCCCTGGCCCTCGCCTCCAGGCTCACGGAGCGGTATGGGATGGACGCCCAGGTCATGCACGCCGACGACGGCATCGTGCTGCGCCTGCCGGACGCCGACCTGATGAGCCTGGACCTGCTCGACCAGGAGCCCGCCGACCAGCCCCTCGGGTATGACAGCGAGCAAGCCCCCGTAGGAGCCGGAGACGTCGCCTTCGACAAGGGCGAGGTCAATCAGATCGTCACCGACCAGGTGGGCGGCTCGGCGCTGTTCGCCTCGCGTTTTCGCGAGTGCGCCGCACGCGCGCTGCTGCTGCCGCGCCGCAGCCCGGGGAAGCGCACGCCTCTGTGGCAGCAGCGTCAGCGCGCCGCGCAACTGCTCCAGGTGGCCAGCGAGTTCGGATCGTTCCCCATCGTCCTGGAAGCGGTCAGGGAGTGCCTCCAGGACGTCTTCGACGTCCCCGGCCTCACGGAACTGATGGGCGACATCGAGTCCCGCAAGGTCCGGCTCGTCGAGGTCACCACCCCCGAACCGTCCCCGTTCGCCCGCTCGCTCCTGTTCGGCTACGTGGCGCAGTTCTTGTACGAGGGTGACTCACCGCTCGCCGAGCGGCGTGCGGCGGCCCTCTCCCTGGACTCCCGACTGCTCTCGGAGCTCCTCGGGCAGGCCGAGCTGCGCGAGCTGCTCGACGCGGACGTCCTCACGGAACTGGAGCAGGAGCTCCAGTGGCGCACGGAGGACCGCCGCATCAAGGACGTCGAGGGCGTCGCCGACCTGCTGCGCCTCCTCGGGCCCCTCACCTCTGCCGAGCTGGCCGAGCGTGGCGCGGAGCCGGAGTGGGCGCGGGAGCTTTCCTCCGCACGCCGGGCGATCAGCGTCCGTATCGCCGGAGCCGACCACTGGGCGGCGATCGAGGACGCGGGCCGGCTGCGCGACGCGCTGGGCACCGCGCTGCCGGTAGGCGTCCCGGAGGCGTTCACCGAGCCCGTCAAGGACCCCCTCGGGGACCTCATCGGGCGGTACGCACGCACGCACGGCCCCTTCACCTCGGCGACGGCGGCAGCCCGCTTCGGACTCGGCGCCGCCGTCACGGAGGGCGCACTGCAGCGCCTTGCCGCCAACGGACGCGTCGTACAGGGAGAGTTCCATCCGGCGGGCATCGGCCAGGAGTGGTGCGACGCGGGCGTCCTGCGCCGTCTGCGCCGCCGCTCCCTCGCCGCCCTCCGTCACGAGCTGGAGCCGGTGCCGCCCGCCGCGCTCGCCCAGTTCCTGCCCCAGTGGCAGCACCTGAGCGGTCACGGGCTGCGGGGCGTGGACGGACTGGTGCGCGCCATCGAGCAGTTGCAGGGGGCGACCGTGCCCGCGTCCGCACTCGAGAAGCTCGTCCTGCCCTCCCGCGTCTCGGGGTACGCACCGGCGATGCTCGACGAACTCACCGCCGCCGGAGAGGTGGTGTGGGCCGGTGCGGGGTCCCTGCCCGGCAAGGACGGCTGGGTCTCCCTGTACTTGGCCGACGCCGCGCCCTTGCTCCTGCCGCCGGCCCATCCGCTGGAGCTCACCGCGCTCCACCAATCGGTCCTGGACACACTCTCCGGTGGGTACGGCCTCTTCTTCCGGCAGATCGCCGACCAAGTCCGAGCCACGACCCACCCCGAGGCCTCCGATCTCCAACTGGCCGACGTGATCTGGGACCTCGCCTGGTCCGGACGGCTCACGAACGACACGCTGGCCCCGATGCGCTCACTCCTCGGCTCGGGCCGCACCGCGGGCTCCACCGCCCACCGCGCCAGGCGCACCATGCCGCGCGGACGCTACGGCTCGCTGACGGGCGCCGCCCGGCCCGCGTCGTCGCGTACGGGCCCGCCGACGGTGGCGGGCCGCTGGTCGCTGCTCCCCGCCCACGAACCCGATCCCACCCTGCGAGCCCATGCCCTGGCCCGCACCCTCCTGGACCGGCACGGCGTGGTCACCCGTGGTGCCGTCGCGGCCGAGGGAGTGGAGGGCGGCTTCTCGGCGACGTACCGCGTCCTGTCCGCCTTCGAGGACAGCGGACAGGCACGGCGCGGCTATGTGGTCGAGGGGCTCGGCGCCGCCCAGTTCGCCATGGACGGCGCAGTGGACCGGCTGCGCGCGGCGGCGAACGCGCGTGACCGTACGGACAGTTCACCCGGCGCCATGAACTACTCCCCGCGCCCCTCGGACACCCAGGCCCTCGTCCTGGCAGCCGCCGACCCGGCCAACGCCTATGGGGCCGCGCTCCCCTGGCCCGATCCGCCCACCGACGCGGGACACAAGCCGGGCCGCAAGGCGGGCTCCTTGGTCGTCCTCGTCGACGGCGAACTGACCCTCTACATGGAGCGCGGCGGTAAGACCCTGCTGGCCTGGCCCGCGACCCCGGAGGGCGACGCCCCGGCCACTGAGGACGCCCGGCTGCACGCGGCCGCCGAAGCCCTCGCCAACGCGGCCCGCGCGGGCTCACTCGGCACCGTCACGGTCGAGCGCATCAACGGCGGCTCCTCCCTGACCTCCCCCCTCGCCCCCCTCCTGGAAGGAGCAGGCTTCCACGCCACCCCACGGGGCCTGCGCCTGCGCGCGTAGCGCCACCGCGCATGCCCGTCACCCGACCCGGCTCACCCCTGCCCCGGCCCGGCTCATCCGACCCAGCTCACCCGTCTCCGTCTCCGTCACCGTCACCGTCACCGTCACCGTCACTCAGCAGCGTGGCGGCACAGCCGCCAGGCCCACCAACCCGGCAGCGTGGCGACTCAGCCGCCCGCGGCGCCCCACCCAGCGGTCGCCCCCGCACACCAAGCTCCTCCCCCCCCACGCCCCGAAAGCTTCTCCGCCCCGCCTCCATCACACCGTCTCGCCCCGCCCGGCCCTCACCGCACCCCCACCCCGCCCCCGACATGCCACCCTGGATCTCATGCCCGAAGGCGACACCGTCCACCAGGCAGCCCGGCGTCTGCACACCGCCCTCGCCGGGCACACCGTCACGCGCTCCGACCTCCGTGTCCCGAAGCTCGCGACCGTCGACCTCACCGGACGCACCGTCCTGGACGTCACGCCGCGCGGCAAGCACCTCCTCACCCGCTTCGAGGGCGGGCTCACCCTGCACTCCCACCTCCGCATGGACGGCTCCTGGAAGGTGTACGCCCCCGGCGAGCGCTGGGGAGGCGGCCCCGGCCACCAGATCAGGGCGATTTTGGGCAACGCCGAGCGCACAGCCGTCGGGTACCGCCTCCCGGTGCTCGAACTCCTCCGCACCGCCGAAGAGGACAAGGCGGTGGGCCACCTCGGTCCCGACCTCCTGGGCCCCGACTGGGACCCCGAGCAGGCCCTCGCCAACCTCCTCGTAGCTCCCGAGCGCGCCCTCGGTGAGGCTCTGCTCGACCAGCGCAATCTCGCGGGCATCGGCAACGTCTACAAGAGCGAACTCGGCTTCCTCCTCGGCGTCACCCCCTGGCTCCCCATAGGCGAGCTTCCCGCAGAGACGGCCTCTCGCCTGCCCGCTCTCGCCAAGAAGCTCCTGGAAGCCAACCGCGACCGCCCGTCGCGCACGACCACGGGCCGCGACCGCGCGGGCCAGCGCCTGTACGTCTACGGCCGCGCCTCCCGCCCCTGTCTGCGCTGCGGCACCCCGATCCGCCTGGGGGAGCAGGGCGACGGCTCCCGCAGCCGCCCCACGTACTGGTGCCCCTCCTGCCAACAGGGCCCGACCCCCTGACCCCATCAACCCGACCCCACCACAACAACCCAACATCACGGTCACCCACTAGTTGACGCCCCGTCAGATCCCGCCGTACCGTCCCGTCATGCCCCTCACGGCGTACGACCTCAGCGGACGCACCGCATTCGTCACCGGCGCGGCCAGCGGTATCGGCCGCGCCTCTGCCGTGCTCCTCGCGGAAGCGGGCGCCACCGTCCACTGCGCCGACCGTGACACCCAGGGGCTCCAGGAGACGGCCACGCTCATCAAGGCCGCGGGCGGCACGGCGCACACGCACACCGTGGACGTCGCGGACAGGGCCCAGGTCGAACAGGCCGTGGTGACCGCCACCGAGTCCACCGGCCGCCTGGACGTGATGGCCGCGATCGCCGGGATCATGCACAGCAGCCCGGTCCTGGAGACCCGCGACGAGGACCTCGACCGGGTCCTGAACATCAACTTCAAGGGCGTCCTGTACGCCTGCCAGGCCGCGGCCCGCGCAATGATCGCGGCAAACACGCCGAACACGGTGAACACTGCGAACACGACGACCCCAGCGAACACGGCGAACGCAGCGAACGCAGCGAGCGCGAACAAGACCGACGGTCCCCGCCACCCCGGCAGCATCATCACCATGGCCTCGGGCGCCGTCGACACCGGCGGCCCCGGCCTTCTCTGCTACGGCGCGGCGAAAGCCGCCGTCGTCCAGCTCACGAAGACCCTCGCCACCGAGGTGGGCCCGCACGGCATCCGCGTCAACGCCGTGGCACCGGGCTGGATCCGTACCCCCATGACCGACCGCCACGGCGCCGACGCCCAGGCGCACACCGAGGCGCTGATGGCCCGCATGTCCCCCTTGGGCCGAGTAGGCGAACCGGAGGACATCGCACATGCCGTCCTGCACCTGGCGTCCGACGCGTCCGCCTTCACGACAGGCCAGATCCTCCGCCCGAACGGCGGCGTCGCCATGCCCTGGTGACAGCATCAGCAGCGAACCGGGCCACACCCCCGGCCGTACGCTTCCCTAGCCACCCCGCCGTACCACCCGACCGCCGACCACACTCCCCCGGCCGGGACGACCGCGAGACCCGGGAGGACTCGGCGGCCCGCGAGGACCGGGCGGCCCGGGAAGCTCCCACAGCCCGGGAGTACGGCACACAGTGCACCGGCAGCAGACTCAGCCCCCACCCGCCGGCCGCGACGGCCCCCTCCAGGACCCCCGCATCGGGAACGAGGGCCAGCCGCAGCACGCCCCACCACCAGAGCGCCCCGAGCACCAGAGCCGGCGCCCACCGCACGACTCTCCATGCCACGGCCACCACCTCCGCACGAGGCCCGACTCCCGAATCCCGGCTCTCCCGAATCCCGTCCCGTGACGCCCGACGCTAAACGCCCGGCCCCACGGAGGGGGAGGGCGCACCACAGGGCTCACGAGGCACGGCCAACGTCCCGATCAATCGATCTCCAGGATCAGACGATGACCTCGGCCGGGACCCCGGTCACCACCCCGCCACCAGCCATCCACCGCGTCCCGTTCCTCTCCGCAGCCAGCCAGCCAGCCATCCGCCGCGCCCCATCGCCCTCCGCGATCGGCCCGCCCCCCACGAACGACCCGCCTCCCCCCGCGATCAACCGTTCTCCGCCTGGAACATCCAGTGATGCTTCTCCAGATCGGCCGTGATCCCGATGAAGATGTCCTGGCTCACCGGGTCCGCCTCGCCGGTCGCCGCGACCCGCTGCCGCATTCGCGTGATCACCGCACCGAGCGCATCCACGAGCGTTCCCACCGCGTCCGCGTCCTTGACCCAGCCCGCGGCGACATCACCGATGCCGCTGCTCCGCGCCACGGTCGCCGCGCGGCCGTCGGGCGAGACACCGAGCGTGGAAGCCCGCTCGGCCACCGTGTCGGAGTGCGTCCGCGCCGTGTCCACGACTTCGTCGAGCTGCAGATGGACGGAGCGGAAGCGCGTGCCCACCACGTTCCAGTGGATCTGCTTCGCCACCAGGGAGAGGTCGACCAGGTCCACGAGCGCCCCTTGCAGGGCCTCTGAGACCGCCTTCAGATCCGCATCGGACAGAGAGCTCTTCACGACGTACATCCAGCCTCCAAAGATCATGGGAACGCCTAAGCGAAAATCCCCACCAACCATGGCACAAATGCACCAATCGGGACATCGCAAGAGCCCGCACAGCGCCACCCACCCGGCCGCCCCGGCCACCCACATCACCCACATCACCCACATCACCCACATCACCCACATCACCCACACCCCAAAACGCACGAAAGCCCCGGCCGGTAACCCAGCCAGGGCTTCGTACACATATGAGCGCTCAAACAGCGTGCGCAGTCAACGCGGCGTCACGCGGCGACGACGTCCACCGCCTCAGCGGGCGCCTTGATCGTCACCCGTTCCGGCGGCACACCGCTCACCGAGACGGAATTGAGCATCGGGCGAACCGGTGCGCGCACCGGTTCCGTAGCCGCTGCCGACGCAGCCAGTTCGGCGAGAGAGAGCTCGTCGCTCACCTCACGCATGAGCTCGGACATCCGTACGTCAAGCGCGTCGCAGATCGCGGAAAGCAGCTCGGAGGATGCCTCCTTCTGCCCCCGCTCCACCTCGGAAAGATAGCCGAGCGAGACTCGGGCGGACGAGGAGACTTCGCGCAGAGTACGGCCCTGGCGCTGGCGCTGCCGACGCAGCACGTCACCCAACAGGCGACGGAGCAGAATCATCGGTGGCTCCCTCCTCGGACCGCGTAGCCGCATCCTTCACGCCCCACCGTACCGCCTCGCGCGGCGGCCGTGCGGGGAGCGATGTCGTGTTCACTCAGGGCTGCAAACATCAAGTCCCCCCGTTCTGTTCCGTATCCTGTGCCCGCCCGTTCCCGGCACGTTCGCCGGACAGCCGCTCGACCAGCAGCGTGAGCACGCTCCGTACACTCTCCATACGGATGTCCGAACGCTCACCGTTCAACCGCAGAGCGGCCACTTTCCCCTCAGAGCGAAGAGCGGAACTTGGCTCGCCGCGCCCGGAATCCGATCCCTCGGCCCTTGGTCCCGGCCCGTCGACCGCCACGAAGACCGTCCCGACCGCCTGACCGTCCTGCGGCTCCGGCCCCGCGACGCCCGTGGTCGCTAGCCCCCAGTCAGCGCCCATGACCTTGCGCACACCCGCCGCCATCTGGAGCGCCACCTCGGCGTCCACGGCACCACGCTCGGCGAGCAGAGTGCCGTCGACCCCGAGCACCTCGTGCTTCAGCTCGGTCGCGTACGCCGTCACGGACCCCCGGAAGACCCGCGAGGCACCCGGCACCGCCGTCACCTCGGCGGCCACCAAGCCCCCGGTGAGCGACTCGGCGACGGCGAGCGTCTCGCCGCGCGCCTGAAGGAGCCGCAGCACCTCCGCGGCCGGATCGAGGGACATCACGGAGCCGACTCCCGAGGCCCTTCGCCGGAAGCGGAGGCCTCGGCGGCTGCCGCTGCCGCCTCCGTGGTTGCCGCGGAGGCGAGCGACGCGGCCTGTGCCTCCGCGAGGCCCTGGCGGCGCAGCAGGATGGCCTGGCGCACGTAGTCGAGCGCGGTCAGGACGGTCAGGACGACGGCGACCGCCATCACCCAGAACCGCAGCGTGGCGAGCGGCCCGGTCAGCGCCAGGACGTACATCCCGGCGGCCACGCCCTGCCAGAGAGTCTTCATCTTGCCGCCGCGACTGGCCGGAATGACGCCGAAGCGGATCACCCAGAACCGCAGCAGCGTGATCCCGAGCTCACGCCCGAGAATGACGCCCGTCACCCACCACGGCAGATCGCCGAGGTACGAGAGACAGATCAGCGCCGCGCCCATGATCGCCTTGTCGGCGATGGGGTCGGCGATCTTCCCGAAGTCCGTGACCAGGTTGTACGTACGTGCGAGGTGCCCGTCGAACAGGTCCGTGATCATGGCGATGGCGAACGCCGCCCAGGCCCAAGCACGCCAGGCCGGGTCGTACCCGCCGTCGGCGAGCAACAGCATCACGAAGCCGGGCACGAGCAGCAGCCGGATCACCGTCAACAAGTTGGCGACGTTCCACACGCTGGCCTGGTTGACGGCCGCAGCGCCCAACTTTCCGCCGCGCACCGGCTTGGCGCCCTGCGCGCCGGAGCCGCCCGCCGCGGATGCCGGGACTCCGGTCATCTGCGTGCCTCCTCGGCCGGGATCCGGGGCGAGTGCCCCAGGATTTCGCTGTACTCAGCCACCAGGTCCACGCCTTCCGTGCCGACCACCTTTGCCACGACCATACGGCCGACCTGCAGGTCATCCCCACCCGTGGCCCCCGTGAAGCGGATCTGGCCGTCCGTCTCGGGCGCCTGGTGTGCCGCCCGGCCGATCGCGCCGTCCTCCTCGTCCACGGACTCCACAAGCACCTCGACGGTCTCACCGAGGCGCTCGTCGGCGCGCTGCGAGGTCAGTTCCTCGGCGAGCCGCGAGATGCGCGCGAGCCGCTCGTCGACGACGTCCTGGTCCAGCTTGTGGTCGTACGTCGCCGCTTCCGTGCCCTCCTCGTCGGAGTACCCGAAGACGCCGATGGCGTCCAGTCGCGCACCCGTGAGGAACCGCTCGAGCTCGTCCACGTCCGCCTCGGTCTCACCGGGGAAGCCCACGATGAAGTTGGACCGCACGCCGGCCAGCGGGGCCTTCGTACGGATGGTGTCCAAGAGCTCGAGGAACCGGTCGGTGTCCCCGAAGCGCCGCATCGCCCGCAGCACGCCGGGGGCGGAGTGCTGGAAGGACAGGTCGAAGTAAGGGGCGACCTTCTCCGTGGACGTCAGTACGTCGATGAGCCCGGGGCGCATCTCGGCGGGCTGGAGGTAGCTGACGCGCACCCGCTCGATCCCGTCGACGGCGGCCAGCTCGGGCAGCAGCGTCTCCAGGAGCCGGATGTCGCCGAGGTCCTTGCCGTACGAGGTGTTGTTCTCGGAGACGAGCATGACCTCCTTGACGCCCTGCTCGGCCAGCCAGCGGGTCTCGCCGAGCACGTCCGAGGGGCGCCGGGAGATGAAGGACCCGCGGAAGGAGGGAATGGCGCAGAACGAGCAGCGCCGGTCGCAGCCGGAGGCCAGCTTCACCGAGGCGACGGGGTTGGTGCCCAGGCGCCGCCGCAGCGGGGCGCGCGGTCCCGAGGCGGGAGCGAGGCCTTCGGGCAGGTCCATGGGGGCGTGGCCGGGCAGCGCGACGTCCGAGCCCGCTTCCTGCCGCTCAGCGGGGCTGATCGGCAGCAGCTTGCGGCGGTCACGCGGGGTGTGAGCCTCGACACTGCCGCCGCTGAGGATGGTGTTCAAGCGGGAGGAGATGTCGGAGTAGTCGTCGAAACCGAGCACCCCGTCGGCTTCGGGGAGGGCATCGGCAAGCTCCTTGCCGTACCGCTCGGCCATGCAGCCGACGGCCACGACGGCCTGGGTCTTGCCGTGGCCCTTGAGGTCATTGGCTTCGAGGAGGGCGTCGACGGAGTCCTTCTTGGCGGCTTCGACGAATCCACAGGTGTTGACTACGGCGACATCCGCGTCTTCGGCGGCCTCGACGAGCTGCCAGCCGTCCGCCTCCAGGCGGCCTGCGAGCTCCTCCGAGTCCACCTCGTTACGGGCGCAGCCAAGAGTGACAAGGGCGACGGTACGGCGTTCGGGCATGTTCTCAAGACTACTTTGTCCCTGCCCGGGCCCCCGCCGCGAGGGTCCGGGCCGCCGTCACAAGGGTCAGCCGACCTCGGGGTCGCCCTTGGTGTACGTGAGCCGCTCGACCTGGCCGGGCTCGAACTCGTTCTCGACCGACTTGCCGTTCACGAACAGTTGGATCGCGCCCGCGTCACCGAGGACCAGATCGATCTTCTGCTTGTCCTGGAAGGTCTTCGACTTCCCCTGCTCCAGGACGCCGTCGAAGAGCGTCCGGCCGTTGTGGTCCTTGGCCGAGATCCAGCTGCGGCCGTCCGCGGCGGTGGCCTTGACGGTGACCTTGTCCTGGGGAGCGCCGGCGATCGCGCTGTCCGACGGGTCCGGCTTGGGGTCGGCGGGCTTGTTCGGCGCGGGCTTCGTGGCGGGCTTGCTGGTGGCCGGCGTGGCGCCCTCCGCGACCTGCGACTTCGACCCGTCCTCTTCGTCGCCGCCGCTGAACGCGGTGAAGCCGACGAAGCCGACGACGGCGACGATCGCGGCGACCATGGCCGCGGTCCAGTTGGGACGGCGCGGATCGGACCTGATCCGCTCGGCCTCGAAGAGCGGCGCCGCCGGGGTGGGCGCCGGCGGGCGACCGCCGCGCGCCTCGTCGTACTGGGCCAGCAGAAGGGCGGGGTCGAGCCCCACGGCACGCGCGAGGGTCCGGATGTGACCGCGGGCGTACACATCTCCGCCACATCGGGAGAAGTCGTCCTGTTCGATCGCGTGCACGATCGGGATTCGCACCCGAGTGGACGTACTGATCTCGTCGACGGTCAGACCCGCGTCGATGCGTGCCTGCTGCAGTGTGCGCCCGATGGAGGGCCGGTCGTCAGCCGGACTCTCAGCTGCCGGACGGTCGTCCACGGGCAGGTCGTCAGTAGGTCGGTGGTCTGAAGGGCGGTCGTCTTCAGGGGAGTTGCCGATGGACACGGGGGCGCCTTTCGAGCGTGTAGCCACCTGCCGGATGTTCAGTCTAGGGGGGCTCGCGAAGGGTGGGGCAACTGGGCGACGGACTTTGTACGCCATCGGAATGGCGGGACATCCTGAGGGTGGGGCACGGTGCTTTCCCTCCCCTCAACTTGACGTATGCCGATGGGAAACGGTTGCCTGCCGCTCCCTTATGGGTGAGCCTCCCCGCGGATCACGGCCAGCACGCCATCCAGTTCGTCCGGTTTCACCAGAACGTCACGAGCCTTCGAGCCTTCGCTGGGCCCCACGATGCCGCGCGACTCCATGAGGTCCATGAGCCGTCCGGCCTTCGCGAACCCGACGCGCAACTTGCGCTGGAGCATCGACGTGGACCCGAACTGAGTGGAAACCACCAGTTCAGCGGCCTGGCAGAGCAGATCGAGATCGTCACCGATGTCCTCGTCGATCTCCTTCTTCTGCTTGGTGGAGACGGTGACGTCCTCACGGAAGACAGGCGCCATCTGGTCCTTGCAGTGCTGGACGACCGCGTGGATCTCGTCCTCCGTGACGAAGGCGCCCTGCATTCGGGTGGGCTTGTTCGCGCCCATCGGCAGGAAGAGCCCGTCACCCTTACCGATCAGCTTCTCGGCACCCGGTTGGTCGAGGATGACGCGGCTGTCGGCGAGCGACGAGGTCGCGAAGGCGAGCCGCGAGGGCACGTTCGCCTTGATCAGACCGGTCACGACGTCCACGGACGGCCGCTGTGTGGCGAGCACCAGGTGGATGCCCGCCGCTCGGGCGAGCTGGGTGATGCGCACGATCGAGTCCTCGACGTCGCGCGGGGCGACCATCATCAGGTCGGCGAGCTCGTCGACGATCACCAGTAGGTACGGATACGGGGTGAGCTCACGCTCGCTGCCCTCGGGCGTCTTGAGCTTGCCCTCACGGACGGCCTGGTTGAAGTCGTCGATGTGCCGGTAGCCGAACGCCGCCAGGTCGTCGTAGCGCAGATCCATCTCGCGTACGACCCACTGAAGGGCCTCGGCGGCTCGCTTGGGGTTGGTGATGATGGGCGTGATCAGGTGCGGGATGCCCTCGTACGCGGTGAGCTCGACGCGCTTGGGGTCGACGAGGACCATGCGTACGTCCTCGGGGGTCGCCCGCATCATGATCGACGTGATCAGACAGTTGATGCACGAGGACTTGCCGGAGCCGGTGGCTCCGGCGACCAGGATGTGCGGCATCTTCGCCATGTTGGCCATGACGTAGCCGCCCTCGACGTCCTTGCCGAGCGCCACCAGCATGGGGTGGTCGTCCTCGGCCGCGTCCGCCAGACGCAGCACGTCGCCCACGTTGACCATTTCGCGGTCGGTGTTCGGGATCTCGATGCCGACCGCGGACTTGCCGGGGATGGGGCTGATGATGCGGACGTCGGGGCTTGCGACGGCGTACGCGATGTTCTTGGCCAGCGCCGTGATCTTCTCGACCTTCACGGCCGGCCCGAGCTCGATCTCGTACCGCGTGACGGTCGGGCCGCGCGTGAACCCGGTGACGTCCGCGTCGACCTTGAACTCGCTGAAGACGTTGCTGAGCGAGGCGACGACCGCGTCGTTCGCGGCGCTGCGGGTCTTGCCGGGACCGCCGCGCTCCAGCAGGTCGAGCGCGGGCAGCAAGTACGTGATGTCGCCGGCCAGTTGCAGCTGCTCGGCCCGCGGCGGCATGTCCCGGGGCTTCTCGGGGGCGGACTTGGTCAGGTCCGGCACTCCGGAGTCGTCGGACTCACCGGGCTTCTTCCGTCGCACGCCGGGCGGCGGGCTGTCCGTGGCGCGCGCGGTCGGCACCGGCGCGGAGCTCTCCGCGGGCCGCTCGTCCTGCGCGCCCCGCTCGTCGCGCTCCCCCGAGACGCCCTGCGTGAGGTCGGCGACCAGCGGCGAGGGCGGCATGCCGTGCAGAACGGCACCGTCCAGTGCGGCCGCGGCGGCGGCCGCCACGTCCACCGCGTCCATCGGGCGGTCCAGAGAGGGCTGTGCGGACGCCCTGCGGGGCCTGCGGCGCCGGGTGAGCGCCGCCTCCTCCGCCTGGTCCGGGGCGTACGCCTCAGGGGCCTCGGCGCGCCTGCGTGAGCGAGCGGGCAGCGCCTCGCGCCACTGCTCCTCGTACCGCTCGTCGTCCGCGTAGTGACCCTGCGCCGCTTCGGGCTCCGCCTGGACGATGCCGAGCTTCGTGCCGAGCAGCCGCAGCCGCTGCGGGATGGCGTTGACGGGGGTCGCCGTGACCACGAGCAGCCCGAAGACGGTGAGCAGGACGAGCAGGGGTACGGCGAGGACCTCGCCCATGGTGAAGATCAGCGGGGTCGACGTGGCCCAGCCGATGAGTCCGCCCGCGTCCCTTATGGCCGCCATGCCGTCCGCGCGGGCGGGCGAGCCGCAGGCGATGTGCACCTGGCCGAGCACGCCGATCACGAGAGCGGAAAGGCCGATCACGATGCGGCCGTTCGCCTCGGGTTTCTCCGGGTGCCGGATGAGGCGTACGCCGATGACCGCGAGCAGTATCGGAAGGAGCAGATCGAGGCGGCCGAACGCGCCGGTCACCAGCATCTCGACGAGATCGCCCACGGGGCCGCGCAGATTCGACCACGTTCCCGCGGCGACGATCAGCGCGATGCCGAGCAGCAGCAGTGCGAGTCCGTCCTTGCGGTGCGCGGGGTCGAGTCCCTTCGCACCTCGCCCTATGCCGCGGAACAGCGCGCCCACGCTGTGCGCGAGACCGAGCCAGAGGGCGCGCGCGAGGCGGTACACGCCGCCCGTCGGACTGGGCGCCGGCTTGGGCGCGGGCTTCTTCGCCACGGCTTTCTTGGCGGGCGCCTTCTTCGCCGGAGCCTTCTTCGGCGGCGGCTTCTTGGCGGCGGCCTTCTTCGCCGGAGCCTTTGTGGGCGCGGCCGCCTTCTTCGCGGGCGTCTTCTTGGCTGCGGACGGACGTGAGGCCATGGGTCTGAGGTTACCGGTGGAGGCCACTGCGGACACGTGTGCCTCCCCCGAGTTCTCGACTTCGCTCGAACAGGGGGGACCCCCACCTTCACCCGTTTGTGTCGCCCTTGCGGAGGCGGTGAACTGACGGACGTTCACTGCCTCCGCGACGACTTCTGCCCCGCGTCCGCGTCGGATCAACTCTGCGAGGACACCGAGGGCGCACCGCTTCCGGTGCCCGGCTCCAGGGCGTCAAGAGCCCGTCGCAGGCCGGTGAGTTTGCGTTCGAGATGGGCCGCGGTGGCGACGGCGGCGGCATCCGCCGAGTCGTCGTCCAGCTGCTTCGAGAGCGCCTCGGCCTGTTCCTCGACGGCCGCCAGGCGCGCGGAAAGCTCGGCGAGCAGCCCTGCGGGCTCCTTCGCGTCACCCG
Source organism: Streptomyces sp. NPDC050147 (assembly GCF_040660195.1). Taxonomy (NCBI): domain Bacteria; kingdom Bacillati; phylum Actinomycetota; class Actinomycetes; order Kitasatosporales; family Streptomycetaceae; genus Streptomyces; species Streptomyces sp. NPDC050147. Next base: position 22,847 of record NZ_JBFALJ010000045.1, read on the forward strand.
CCGCGGACTTGCCGCCGCCTTCCAGCTGGAGACGGAGCAGGGCTGCCTGCTCCCGCAGTTGGCAGTTCTTCATGTACAGCTCGACGAACACCGAGACCTTCGCGCGCAGCACCCACGGATCGAACGGCTTGGAGATGTAGTCCACCGCACCCGCCGCGTACCCGCGGAACGTGTGGTGCGGGCCGTGGTTGATGGCGGTGAGGAAGATGATCGGGATGTCCCGGGTCCGTTCTCGCCGCTTGATGTGCGCGGCGGTTTCGAAACCGTCCATGCCCGGCATCTGGACGTCCAGCAGAATGACCGCGAAGTCGTCCGTAAGTAGTGCTTTGAGCGCTTCCTCCCCGGACGATGCCCGTACCAGGGTCTGATCGAGCGCAGAGAGGATGGCCTCCAGCGCCAGCAGATTCTCCGGCCGGTCATCGACCAGGAGGATCTTGGCCTTCTGCACCATGGCCCGCCCTCCTCGCCCCGGCGGTACACCGGGCGCCGCCCCAGGGGACGACTCCCTTACGCCGTCCGTCCTTGTGCCGGTCATGGTAGCCGCACCCCGCCTGTCGCCACACCCTGTCACCGCGATGTCACTGTGCACGTAGCAGAAACGCATTGGGAGACCAGAAGGTTCCCCGAATACCGCGCTTCTACACGGCCTCGGCCACACTCTGTCAGCAACTCCGCGTAATGAAGCCTCTTCTCGGTCACTCCCCGCGCATCCACTGCTCCATCACCGAGAGCAGATGATCCGGGTCGACCGGCTTCGTAACGTAATCGGACGCCCCGGAGTCGATGGCCTTCTCCCGGTCGCCCTTCATGGCCTTCGCGGTGAGCGCGATGATCGGAAGACCGGCGAACTGCGGCATCCTGCGGATCGCCGTCGTCGTCGCGTACCCGTCCATCTCCGGCATCATGATGTCCATCAGGACGACCGTCACGTCGTCGTGCTGTTCCAGGACTTCGATGCCTTCGCGGCCGTTCTCCGCGTACAGCACCGAGAGCCCGTGCTGTTCCAGGACACTGGTGAGCGCGAACACGTTGCGGATGTCGTCGTCGACGATGAGCACCTTCTCGCCGCCGAACTGGTAGCCCGGCCGCGCCTCGGCCGTCTCCTGTCCCGCGGCCGGCCACTGCTCCTGCGAGCGCTGCCCCTGAGGCTCCGCCACGCCCTGCCCCGGCAGCACCGGCGGCTGCTCCGACGAGGCGTGCGCGGCACGACGACGGCGCCTGAAGAGCGTGCCGGTTCCCGGCATCGCGTCCAGCCGCGGCGGCGTGACTCCCTCGCTCTGCGCGGGCTGGGCGGGCTGCTCGGCCGTGGACGCGCCCTCCTCCAGAGCGGGCCGAGCGACCGTGCCCGGCAGGGGTGACAGCTGCGAGTAACCCTGGGGCGGCAGTTCGCTCGGGTGCAGCGGCAAATAGAGGGTGAACGTCGAGCCGCGGCCCGGTTCGCTCGCCGCGTGGATCTCGCCGCCGAGGAGACGCGCGATCTCCCGGCTGATGGAGAGCCCGAGTCCGGTGCCGCCGTACTTCCTGCTCGTCGTTCCGTCGGCCTGCTTGAACGCTTCGAAGATGACCCGCATCTTGCTGCCCGCGATACCGATGCCCGTGTCGCTCACCGAGAAGGCGATCAGATCCGCGTCCGCGTCCCGCAGCGAACCCGCCTCCAGGAGCTGTTCACGGATCGCGTTGGGCACATCGGCGTTCGCGTGCCGGATCACCAGCTCGACCGCTCCGGAGTCGGTGAACTTCACCGCGTTGGACAGCAGATTGCGCAGCACCTGCAAGAGGCGCTGTTCGTCCGTGTGCAGCGTCGCGGGCAGCTCCGGAGACACCCGTACGGAGAAGTCGAGTCCCTTCTCCGCGGTCAGCGGCCGGAAAGTGGCCTCTACGTAGTCCACCAGTTGCACCAGGGCGATGCGTGTCGGGGAGACGTCCATCTTGCCCGCCTCGACCTTCGACAGGTCGAGGATGTCGTTGATGAGCTGCAGCAGATCCGAGCCCGCGCCGTGGATCGTCTCGGCGAACTCCACCTGCTTGGGGGTGAGGTTCGCGTCGGCGTTGTCGGCGAGCAACTTGGCGAGGATGAGCAGGGAGTTGAGCGGCGTACGCAGCTCGTGCGACATGTTGGCGAGGAACTCGGACTTGTACCGCATGGAGACCGCGAGCTGTTCCGCGCGCTCCTCCAGTACCTGCCTGGCCTCTTCGATCTCGGTGTTCTTGACCTCGATGTCGCGGTTCTGCTGGGCCAGCAGCTCGGCCTTCTCCTCCAGTTCGGCGTTGGAGTCCTGCAGTGCCTTCTGTCGGCTCTCCAACTCGGCCGAGCGCTCGCGCAGTTGCTCGGTGAGCTCCTGCGACTGCTTGAGCAGCACCTCGGTCTTCGTGTTGACGCTGATGGTGTTGACGCTCGTCGCGATCATCTCGGCGATCTGGCTGAGGAAGTCCTTCTGGATCTGCGTGAACGGCTGGAACGCGGCCAGCTCGATCACGCCGAGGACGGTCCCTTCGAAGAGCACCGGAAGCACGATCACCTGGGCGGGCGGCGCCTCGCCGAGACCGGACGCGATCCGCAGATAGCCGGACGGCGCGTTCTCCACGAGGATCGTGCGCCGCTCCTGCGCCGCCGTGCCGATGAGTGTCTCGCCGGGCCGGAAGGACGTGGGCATCGAACCCATGGAGTAGCCGTAACTGCCCATCATGCGCAGTTCGTACGCGTCGCCCTGCTCGGCGCCGGGCTCCGTGTTCTCGTCCGTGGGCAGCGCCAGGAAGAACGCGCCGTGCTGCGCGGAGACCACCGGCGTCAGCTCGCTCATGATCAGCGAGGCGACGTCCGCCAGATCGCGCCGGCCCTGCATCAGACCGGAGATACGGGCGAGGTTGCCCTTGAGCCAGTCCTGTTCCTTGTTGGCGAGGGTGGTGTCGCGGAGGTTGGCGATCATCGAGTTGATGTTGTCCTGGAGGACCTGGATCTCGCCCGCCGCGTCCACGTCGATCTTCAGGTTCAGGTCGCCGCGCGTCACCGCGGTGGCGACCTCGGCGATGGCACGCACCTGACGCGTCAGGTTTCCGGCCATCTCGTTCACCGACTCGGTGAGGTCGCGCCAGGTGCCGTCGACGTCCCGCACTCGCGCCTGGCCGCCCAACTGCCCTTCCGTGCCCACCTCGCGGGCCACGCGCGTGACCTGCTCGGCGAAGGACGACAGCTGGTCGACCATCGTGTTGATGGTGGTCTTGAGTTCGAGGATCTCGCCACGGGCGTCGATGTCGATCTTCTTGGTCAGGTCGCCCTTGGCGATCGCCGTGGTGACCATGGCGATGTTGCGGACCTGGCCGGTGAGGTTGGAGGCCATGCCGTTCACGGACTCCGTCAGGTCCTTCCACGTGCCCGAGACTCCGGGCACTCGCGCCTGACCGCCGAGGATGCCGTCCGTGCCCACCTCGCGGGCCACTCGGGTCACCTCGTCCGCGAACGAACTCAGCGTCTTCACCATCGTGTTGACGGTGTCGGCGAGCTGCGCGACCTCGCCGCGCGCCTCGACGGTGACCTTCTTGGTCAGGTCTCCGTTGGCGACCGCAGCCGCGACCTGGGAGATGTTGCGCACCTGGCCGGTCAGGTTGTTCGCCATCAGGTTGACGTTGTCGCTGAGGTCCTTCCAGGTGCCGGTGACGCCCGGAACGCGCGCCTGACCGCCGAGGTTGCCCTCGGTGCCCACCTCGCGGGCCACGCGGTTGACCTGCTCGGCGAAGTTCGAGAGCTGGTCGACCATCGTGTTCACGGTGGTGACGAGTTCGAGGATCTCGCCCTTCGCGTCGACGGTGATCTTCTTGGAGAGGTCCCCCATGGCGACGGCCGTGGTGACCTCGGCGATGTTGCGGACCTGGAGGGTCAGGTTGTTCGCCATGCCGTTCACGGACTGCGTGAGGTCCTTCCAGGTGCCGGAGACACCCTGCACCTCGGCCTGGCCGCCCAGGATGCCGTCGGTGCCCACCTCACGGGCCACCCGCGTCACCTGCTCGGCGAAGGCGGAGAGCTGGTCCACCATCGTGTTGAGGGTGTTCTTCAGCTCCAGGATCTCGCCGCGCGCGTCCACGTCGATCTTCTGCGACAGGTCACCTCGCGCGACCGCGGTCGCGACCTGCGCGATGTTGCGCACCTGGGCGGTGAGGTTGCCGGCCATGCCGTTCACGGAGTCCGTCAGGTCGCGCCACACACCGGCCACGCCGGGTACCTGCGCCTGCCCGCCGAGGCGGCCTTCCGTACCCACCTCGCGGGCGACCCTGGTCACCTGGTCGGCGAAGGCGGAGAGCTGGTCGACCATCGTGTTGATGGTGTTCTTGAGCTCCAGGATCTCGCCGCGCGCGTCCACGTCGATCTTCTGCGACAGGTCGCCGCGGGCCACCGCCGTGGTGACCTGGGCGATCTGACGCACCTGCGACGTCAGGTTCCCCGCCATGAAATTGACGGAGTCGGTCAGTTCCTTCCAGGTACCGCTGACACCGTCCACGCGTGCCTGGCCGCCGAGGCGCCCCTCCGTGCCCACGTCGCGCGCCATCCGCGTGACCTGATCGGCGAAGGACGACAGCTGGTCCACCATCGTGTTGACGGTGTTCTTCAGTTGAAGCATCTCGCCGGAGACGTCGACGGTGACCTTCTGCGACAGGTCGCCGTTGGCGACCGCCGTCGTCACCTGCGCGATGTTGCGGACCTGGCCCGTGAGGTTGCGGAAGGCCGTGTTGACCGAGTCCGTCAGGTCTTTCCACGTACCGGCCGCGCCCTGCACCTGCGCCTGGCCGCCGAGCTCACCCTCGACACCGATCTCCCGCGCCACGCGCGTCACTTCGGCTCCGAAGGCGGAGAGCTGGTCCACCATGGTGTTCACGGTGTTCTTCAGTTCGAGCATCTCGCCCGCGACATCGACGGTGACCTTCTGCGACAGATCACCGTTGGCGACCGCCGTCGTCACCGTCGCGATGTCCCGCACCTGCGTGGTGAGGTTCCGGAAGACCGTGTTCACCGAGTCGGTGAGGTCCTTCCAGGTCCCCGCCGCGCCCGGCACATTCGCCTGACCGCCCAGCTGACCCTCCGCGCCGACCTCGTTCGCCACGCGGGTGACCTCGTCCGCGAACGTACGCAGCGTCTCGGTCATCTGGTTGATGGTCTCGGCGAGCTGGGCGACCTCGCCGCGTGCGCTCACCGTCACCTTCTGGGACAGATCGCCGTTCGCGACGGCCGTCGTGACCTGGGCGATCCCACGCACCTGGGCGGTGAGATTGCCGGCCATGAGATTCACCGAATCGGTGAGGTCCTTCCACACACCCGCCACACCAGGCACCTGCGCCTGGCCGCCGAGCTCGCCCTCCGTGCCGACCTCACGCGCGACGCGGGTCACCTCGGAGGAGAACGACGAGAGCTGGTCCACCATCGTGTTGACGGTGTTCTTCAGCTCCAGCATCTCGCCGGCGACATGAACCGTCACCTTCCGGGACAAGTCACCCTTGGCGACCGCGGTCGTGACGAGAGCAATGTCACGTACCTGTGCGGTCAGCCGGTACGCCATGGTGTTCACCGAATCCGTGAGATCCTTCCACGAACCGGACATTCCACGTACCCGCGCCTGGCCGCCCAGCTTGCCCTCGGTGCCCACCTCGCTGGCCACGCGCGTGACCTCGTCGGTGAACGTCGAGAGCTGGTCGACCAGGTTGTTGACCGTCCGGCCGACCTTCAGGAACTCCCCGCGCAGCGGATGGCCGCTCCCCTCGTCGACCTGCGACCGCAGCTCCATCCGCTGTTCCAGGTCACCCTCGGCGACCGCGGAGAGCACCCGTCCCACCTCGGAGACGGGGCGTACGAGATCGTCCACAAGGGCGTTCGAGGCATCGATCGCGGCGGCCCACGAGCCCTCACTGGCGCCGGTTTCCAGCCGTTCCGTGAGCTTTCCCTCACGCCCGACCACCCGCCGGACCCGGGCGATCTCACCCGTCAGGTGCAGATTGCGGTCGGCCACCTCGTTGAAAACGGCGGCGATCTCGGACATGACGTCGTCACCGGAGACCGTGAGCCGCTTGCGGAAGTTTCCGTCCCGCATGGCCGCAAGCGCCACGAGCAGCCTGTTCAGGGCCGCCGTGTCCACCGACGTGGTCGCTCCGTTGCGCGGTTTGCGCTGTTTGCTCTGGGACTGTCCGTCTTTCGCACGCGTTTTAGTGCCCCGCGTCGCTGCGCCAGACTCCACTGTGTCCCTCCCGCAAGGGTCGACCGTACTGCTCGGGTTACCTGGGCTCTCTCAAGAAGCCTGCCCAGTGTTTCACCATGGCTGAACCAGGCCATAACAGTTCGGCAGCTTCGCACACCGTCCGCACACCCTCCGGGCGGAAACACTGACGACCGGCATCAGCATGGACGGCGAAGGTAAGTAACCTGGCATCCGGCTGTCCAACCACCCCGGTCCTGCCCGGCCTGGGCGGTGGCACACGTACAAGCGGGCATCGGAGGGGCGGCCGCACCATGGTGGGAGACTTGGGCGTCGATACTCGTACGAGGAGTTCTGTGATCACCGCGCGCGCGGCTGCGACTTTCGACCCCGTCGGGCGTTCCGTCGCGACGGCCCGCTCCTTTGTCCGCGACACCCTCCAGGGCTGGGGGTTCACGGACATCGTCGACGACGCCGTGGTCCTCACCAGCGAACTCGTCACCAACGCCGTGGTGCACGCCGGAACCGCCGCCGACGTCCTCTGTCTGCGCAGCGAGGACGCCGTACGCATCGAGGTCTCCGACCACTATCCGGAACGCGAGATCCCGCTCCAGCAGTCCGCGGCGAACATGGGCAGCCCCGACCGTGAGGGAGGCCGCGGCCTCCAGCTGTGCGCGGCGCTCGCCACTCGCTGGGGCGTCGACTACACCCCGACCAACAAGCAGGTCTGGTTCCAACTCGACCTTCCGGACCGTTCGGTGGGCACCCGCGCCGCGGGCCCCGCGCTCCCGGCCGACCTGCTGCCGCTCACCGACGGCAGGGTCCGCGTCGCCGTCGTCCAGATCGACCGCGTGGGCGCCATCTCGGCCTGGAACGAAGACGCCGAAGATCTCTTCGGGTACGTCGCCGAACAGGTCACCGGCAAACCGCTCACCGACTTCGCCGCCTGGCCGCACACCCCAGGCACCAGCACCGGCATCGTGGAAGCGCTCAAACTTTCCCGCTGGGAAGGCAGTTACGGCATCCGTGGCTCCGACGGCCGCGTGACCCCCGTCTACGCCTCACACCTGCGCGTCCGTGACACCGACGGCGAGCCCTCCACGGTCTGCCTGCTCGTACGCGACGACGAGCGTGCCGTCCTGCAGACACCGCTGCGCGGCCCCGCCCCCGAGCCCGGGGCACTCACCGAGTCGCACACCGCCGACCCCTTCGAGGTCTTCATCGGCTCCCCCGCGCCGGACGACCTCGACGGTCTGCTCCAGCGCACGGTCGAGCGGGCGCGCGACATGCTCGACGGCGACGCCGCCTTCCTGCTCCTCGCCACGGACGACGAGACCGAGCTCGAGGTCCGCGCCTCGACCGGCCTGCCCTCGGCCCGCCAGCGCTTCGCCCGCGTCCCCGTCGAAGCAGGCCCCGGACGGTACGGCTCCGCCCGCATGCCGGCCGTCCACGAGGACCTCACGGTCGTCCCCGGCGCCGTACCGCTCCTCAGCGGCACGGGCATGCGGTCCGTGGTCACGGTCCCGCTGAAGGTCGAGGGACGCCTCACGGGCTCCCTGGGCGTCGCCGCCGAGGCCCCGGACCGGTACACGAACGAAGAGGCCCTGCGCCTCCAGTTCGCCGCCGACCGCATCGCGCTCGCCGTCGAGTCCGCGCGCCTGGGCGAGCTCGAGCGCCTGCGCCGCGGCTCGCTCTCCTTCCTCGTCGAGGCCTCGGACCTCCTGGCGGGCACCCTGGACCGCGACCAGACCCTGGCGCTCATGGCCCAGATGACGGTCCCGACACTCGCCACCTGGTGCGCGGTCTACACGATCGCCGACCAGTCGTCCGAGCCCTACCTCTCGTACGTCCTCCATGAGGACGAGGAGCGCATCGACGGCCTGAAGGCACTCCTCTCCAAGATCGCCCCTCCCGACCCCGTACCGACCCCCGGAGCCCGCGTCTGGGCCGCCCCCTCGGAGGCCGCCCACCAGGCCGCCCTGCGCACCTCCATGCGCAGCCTCGGCCTCGGTGAGCCCCTGAGCCTCGGCTCGGGCATCGGCACGACTCTCTCCACGGCATCGGCGGTGGGCGGCGAGACGGTCGTCCTGCCGCTGGTCGCCCGCAACCGCGTCATCGGCATGCTCACGCTCGGCAAGCCCTCCGACGAACACTTCCGCCAAGAGATCCTGGAGTTGGCCGAAGATCTCTCCCGCCGAGCGGCCCTCGCCCTGGACAACGCCCGCCTGTACTCGGAGCGCATGGCCATCAGCCAGTCCCTCCAGCGCAGCCTGCTGCCGCCGGGCCTCCCGCAGATCCCGGGCGTCGAGGTCGAGGTCATCTACCGCGCGGCCGGCGAGGGGAACGAAGTCGGCGGTGATTTCTACGACCTCTTCCCCATCCGCGACGGCGCGTACGGCTTCGCCATCGGCGATGTCTGCGGCACGGGCCCGGAGGCAGCCGCGGTCACCGGCCTGGCCCGCCACGCCCTGCGGCTGCTCGCCCGCGAGGGCTTCGGCGGCCCCGCGGTCCTGGAGCGCCTGAACGCCGCGATCCTCGACGAGGGCGCGCGCAGCCGCTTCCTGACCCTGCTGTACGGGGAGTTGTGGCCGCAGGAGGACGGTTCGGCCGTCCTGAAGATCGTCTGCGCCGGCCATCCGCTCCCGCTCCGCCTGCGCCAGGACGGCACGGTCGAGCCGTACGCGGAGCCGCAACCGCTCCTCGGCGTCATGGAGGACCTTGAGCTCTACGAACAGACGATGACGCTCGACCCCGGCGACGTCCTGCTCTGCGTGACGGACGGCGTCACCGAACGCCGCGAAGGCACCCGCATGCTCGGCGACGACGGCCTCGCTGAGGTCCTCACCACGTGCACCGGCCTCACCGCGGGCGCGGTCGCGGCTCGCATCATGCGCGCGGTGGAGCGCTTCGCGACGGACGCCCCGTCGGACGACATGGCGATCCTCGCGATGCGCGTCCCCGGCCTCCAGAAGGACTGACGGACCGACAGCCTCTCCCCGGGGGCGCCCAGGGACCCCGGAAAACAAAAAAGTCCCCGCCCAACTGGGCGGGGACTTTCCCGTCTTGCTCGCTGAGCCCCCAAGCGGAATCGAACCGCTGACCTTCTCCTTACCATGGAGACGCTCTACCGACTGAGCTATAGGGGCCTGTTGCGCTTCGCGGTTTCCCGCGCGGCAACGGAATAGATCATACCCGAAAGCGAACGTGCCTCGAACCGGCCGTTCCTCTGGACCGCCCGCGCCGCCACTGCCACTCTGCGCCCATGCCGACCCGACGTGGTACATCCATGCGGAACTCATTGCCCCTGGCGCTGGCCGCCCTGCTCCTGCCGCTCGCAGCCTGCGGATCCGACGATGACAAGGCCGCGGACCAGAAGCCCACCAAGAAGCCACCGGCCGCCGAGAAACCGCGCCCCGGCGATCACAAAGTGACCCTCTCCTGGAAGGGCAAGAAGCGCGTCTACACGGTGCACGCCCCGCCCGGCTATACCCGCTCGCAAAAGCTCCCGCTGGTCATCGCCATGCACCCCTATCCTGGCGACGGCGCGGCCGCGGCCACGATCAGCGGCCTCAACGCCAAAGCCGACGAGGAAGACTTCCTCGTCGCCTATCCCGACGGCCTCAACCAAGGCTTCAACGCCTTGATCTGCTGTGGCACCGAGGACGACGTGGGCTTCATCCGTACGATGACGAAGAGGCTGACCGGCACGTGGAACGCCGATCCGGACCGCGTCTACGCGACCGGCATCTCCAACGGCGGCGACATGTCCTACAAGCTGGCGGTCGAACTCCCCGGCACCTTCGCGGCCATCGCCCCGGTCAGCGGCGGCTATCTCGGCCCGGACTCGGCAAAGGCCTCGTACATGCCGAAGACCCCCGTCTCTGTGATCACCTTCATCGGCAGCCTCGACGAGCACTACACAGGAATGGACGAGGGCATCACGGCCTGGCAGAAACGCTTGTCGTGCGAGACGAGCCGCCCCGAGAAGCTCAAGAAAAAGATCAAAAAGACAACGGCGGAGTGCCGCGACGGCTCGGACGTGGTCGTTTACCGACTGCCCGACATGGGCCATTCCTGGCCCGGCGGCGCCGGCGGCAGCATGTCCGACGCCACCGCGGGCATCAACGCGACAGACCTGATGTGGGAGTTCTTCAAGTCCCACACCAAGAAAGCGCCCTGACGGAAGCGGCTCTCAGAACGCCGGCTGGAGAAGCCCGCCGAGCGCGTTGCAGGCGGACACCACTCGCTGCAGTTCGCGTCGCGACATCGACGCGTCGACCGGCAGCGCCAGGGTGTCGTCCGCGGCACGCTCGGTCTCCGGCAGATAGACGTCCCGCCAGAACTTCGGCGTGCGGTGAACGGGCGTCTTCACGGGCACCTTGCAGTCAATTCCCTTGGCCCGCACGGCACGTGCGAACGCGTCCCGGTCCGGCCGCCCGTTGCCGGGCACCCGCACGACGTACTGCTGATAGCTGTGCCCCTCGACACCGTCCGGGGTGATCACACCGCCGAGCCGCCCGCTGAGGTAGGCCGCGTGGGCCCGCCGCTGGGCACGCTCGTCGTACGGTGCGTCCGACTCTCCGTGCTCCAGTACGAGAATGCCGTGCTGCTGCCCGACGTCCCGAAGCCGCCTGACGTCGGCCGGGTGCCCGAAGCGGTGCACGACGGCCACAGCGGCCGTACGGGAGTTCACCGCTGCGGCCACCGCATCAGGATCGAGGCAGTACGTCACCCGATCTATGTCCGCGAATACGGGCACGGCCCCTGCCAGGACCACGGCCTCGGCGATCTCGACGTTTCCGTACGCCGGCACGATGACCTCGTCACCGGCGCCGACGCCTGCGGCTCGCAACATGCCAACTGTCCTCATGCCTCAGATGCTGGCTGCGGAACGTGAACGGCAAGTGTCGCAAAACAAAAAAGAGCTGGTCCCTGAACCGAAGTTCAGGGACCAGCTCTATTAATAATAGTTCGGCGGCGTCCTACTCTCCCACAGGGTCCCCCCTGCAGTACCATCGGCGCTATGAGGCTTAGCTTCCGGGTTCGGAATGTAACCGGGCGTTT